>CAMWRW010000034.1 GCA_947176755.1 uncultured Porphyromonadaceae bacterium | reverse complement strand
AACATTATACTCCGACATTACCTCCCCGCCAACCCGAAATATCCGCTGACCCATAGATTGCGTTAGATTTTCCACCGAATGATGCACAATGTGTTAAGTAAAATCACTATTTTTGCAGAACAAAAGGGAAAGCTTTGAATTATAACCTACCTTACATGATTCTTTCCCCCGATATTATTGTTCAAATTGAATCCCGTTGGTGACGCCCTGTCGCTGACGGTTACGTAGTCTTTACCCGAAGCTCTGTATCGAAGAGTCTGATTCCCATGTCTACCTCAACCGACAATTTCTCAAACGTTTACAATACTAAAACACTTCCACTTGTCTCGGTGATTATTCCGACCTACAATCAGGAAAGTTATATTGCAGACGCGATAGAAAGCGCATTGAAGCAGGATTATCCGAACTTGGAAATCGTGATTGCCGACGATTGCTCCTCCGACGGCACTTCTAAAGCAATTGAACGTTATCTGAAAGAGCCTAAAGTGCGTTATCACCGAAATCCGAGGAATCTGGGCCGGGTCGGCAACTATCATCAGGCTGCCCACAATCTTGCATCGGGAGAATGGATTGTTAATCTTGATGGAGACGATTATTTCACTTCCTCCGGATTCATCTCAACAGCCATAAGGACAATCCTGGAGGTTGGCAAGAATGATATAGAAGGATATTGCTACGGACACAACATAGGGAAAATCGAGCAGACGATTCACGCCCTCAGACTCACTGACAATGCAATTCTCGTTTCAGGAAAAGATTATTTCATAAATTATTACAAATATGGAGGTTTCGGCCACCTCAACACAATCTACCGACGAGAAACCGGGCTTAAAATCGGAATGTATACACTGCCTTGCCAGGCATCGGATTTTCATTCGATTATGAGGATATTTCTTAATGGACACATAATTCTTGACAATAGAGAAATTGGATATTGGCGAGTGCATCAGAACAATGCGACCATACTCGGCATAGAGCAAAAACTAACTGAAGCGCGCGATACTTTCAACGGACTTGAACAGTTTGCAAAAGATTTTTTCTCGCAGGATGAATTAAAAGAATGGCGGGATAACATGGAAAGGATGGCCCGGCAGGATTACATATCAACAAGAGTCAGAAGAATCCGCGATCTGAAGTCACTTCGCCTACTGATTGCACATCCGTCGTTTACAAGAGAGTATGTACGCAATTGGTATGGCTTTATTTTTAATCGATAAACCGGAAATTGGCTTCTAAAAAACAGCGGACAATTGCTCCAAGCATAATAAGCAAGGGTTAGAAATAATTTAATGCACTGCGCGATACATTCTAAGGCGAACTTCAGAATCCGACTTCAGTTGCCACGGAAGCCCATAACGCCTTCAGCGGAATCAAAAATTTCATCCACATTCTTCACCATCCAACACGATAAATAATTTCGTAGACTTTCTTATGAAATTTTCAATCGTAATCCCAACCTTTAACGGAGAAAGACATATCATCCGCACGATAGAGTCGGCCATCAACCAGACTCGGACTGCGGATGAAATAATTATTTCAGATGACAATTCCACCGACTCGACGCTTGAAATCTGCCGAAAGTATGAACCAACGGTTAAGATCACAGTCAATCCGGGAGGGCCATCCGGTTTCGTGAAGGGGTGGCAAAGGGCTATAGAGAAGGCTTCGGGCGAGTATATTTCCATCCTGCATCAAGATGATTTGCTATATCCGGAGTTTCTTGAAGAGATAGAACGAACAGTCAATGATTTCCCGGAAGTCGGTCATATTTTTGCAGTTTGCGACACTATTGATGAACGAGGAGACATCATCCGCCATGCTCACGAGGAGACGGCGAGCGACAGGATAATCTACAGGAAATCCGAATACCCCGAAGCCTACGAGAAAGAGACCACCCATATCCATCGTTGTCCCGGGGTTATCACAAGAAAAGATATATTCAAGGTGTGTAATTACCGGGAAGAAGCCGGACATATCGCTGACGATGACTTCTTCCTGAGAGTTGCAAACTACACGGATGTGGTCGGCATAATGAAACCTTTGGCAGCCTACCGGGAGCATTCCGGTTCGGAGACCGGTCGTCTTTCGGATCTGAGCCTCAACCTTCGACTGATGAATGATTATCACTATCAACTGGGCCACTCGGATGAAAATCCCCTGCTGACCCCGACGTTGATAGAATTGTTCAAGAAGAGGGAATGCACCGCACTTCACCGAGTAATAGCGGGAGGAATAAGAACAGGCAGGTATGCGGCGGCATTAAAAGGACTGTGCCGCTGGCTACAATTTGACAGTCGGTATGGAAACGTGCGCTTTGATTTGACAAGCCGGATGAAAGGTAAACAGTGAAAGCGGGGAATGGCCATGAAAGTGCTTATAGGAATTTCATGTTTGCTTGAAGGAGGGACAGAAATCCAGACCCTGAGTCTTGGCAAAGCCCTATTGAAGGGAGGGTATGACGTAAAAGTGGTATGTTATTTTGAGCATACTCCGCAAATGGTCAAAAGATATGAAGATTGCGGTATCGACGTATTTTGTCTCAGCCCCGACGGAATACGCCCTTCAGGGATCCGAAGGATGGCATTAACCTTGTGGAGAGGACTTAAAAGAATCGTCCGCGAATTGCGTCCGGACGCCGTCCATATTCAATATATGACCCCGGGGGCACTGGCTGCAATCATATTCAAAGCATTGGGAGTGGAAAAAGTTATCGCCACCTCCCATACATCCGCAGACATATATTCCGACGGAGGGAGAAAAGCGATTCGATTTTTATCACGATATTTACTGACGGGATTTCAGTGCATATCTCTCGCTGCCGAGGAATCATATTACGGGACCTCCAATTATTTCTCAGGGAAACTCCTCAGGCATTTCACAATCTATAACGCACTGCCGGAACACATTACAATCCGGGAAAGAGAGGAAACTGAGAGAAAGAATGTTCTGACGATAGGTGTTGTCAGCCGTCTTGAAGAAATCAAGGGGATGGATCTTGTGATTCCGGCCTTCAAAAAAGTTTTGAGAAAGTATCAAGACATACGTTTGGTAATCGCCGGGGATGGGAGTTTGAGAAAACGGATGGAGTCTGAGGCTGAAGAATCCGGCATTAAGGAGAAGGTTTTGTTTTTGGGACGCATTGCCCAAGAGAAGCTCAACGAGGTCTACGACAGCATTGACATACTGCTCGTTCCGTCGAGATCGGAGGGATTCGGGCTCACAGCCCTTGAAGGAATGGCACGAGGATGCGTTCCCGTCGTGGCGAACACGGGCGGACTGCCCGAAGTGACCGGTGATTGCGGTGTATCCCATTGCGTCGACAACGCTGATTCAATATCGGCCGCTCTTGAGAAACTGCTCGATAATCGCGTAGAGCTCGGAGAGTTAAGTCATAGAGCTACGGAAAGAGCCCGCATATTCTCCATAGAAAATTATAACCGTTCAATAATTGAATTATACCAATCTCTTTTAAAGACAAATGGTAGAGATAATTAATATCATTGCTCTGGTGGCGTTGGTTTTGGGAACCCTTATCACACTCTCAGGGTACAAAGTCGTGAACAGTCCGATTGTCGAAGGCGAGAAAATAAAAGTGTTTCCACTGACTCGATTCCTGACCTTTTCAGTAATGACCTCGGTGATTTTTCTCGGACCGTTCTCAATGTTGAAATATTTGTGGTGGATTCTTGTTTTGGCATTCCTCTGTCTGACACGTTTTCGTTTCAAAGTCAATGGAATAATAATCACCTACTGCGCGTTTATCTTATGGGCCGTAATATCCGCCATATTTGTAGCACCTTACAAGGGCCCGGCTATCAATATGGTGATAAAATATACCCTTCCATTAGCCTACCTTTATCTTGCATACAATGCAATAAACGATTCGGAAGATCTCGTATTTTTCCTCAAACGGAGCACGCTCGCCACCTTTGTATATCTCTTTCTCGTCGGAGGAGCCACCGAAAAGCTCGCGCGTCCGGTATATGATTTCTTCAGTCTTGACACTGGTCTCATTCTAAATTATGGACCATTTGCAGATTTCATCTCATCCATATTCGTGATGCCATTGGCCCTGTATGTGATCACAGGAAAATGGAGATGGCTTATTATCGCGGGGTTATGCGCTCTATCAACACTTCTTGCGAATGTGCGCACCGGTCTCGGTGGAATTTTCCTCTCCACAGTATTCATTCTTTTAGGCACGTTCAAGCACAAATCAATGCCATGGATTGCAGGCGTGGTGGTCACATCGGTGATGATACTTTTCTCCGTGCCGGAACTTCGACAGAAAATGTTTGTGGACCAAGATCTTACTATATCAGAGTACGAAATTGAGAACACAAATTTCACCACAATCAACTCCAACAACCGCGAGTATATGTGGAATCGTAATCTGCAAAAGTTTTACGTGCCGAGTCCTGTGATAGGATCGGGATTGGGAATTGCAGTCGAGTCAATGAAACGGGACAATGCCCAGAAACCCATTGAAGAGAGGGGACTTGAATTGCTTCACAGTGACTATGTGCAGTTTCTTTGCGACCTCGGCATCATCGGGCTTGCACTCTTCATAATATTCGGTGTAACGACCATAATTCAAATCATCAGGATCAGCTGGCACAGGAATAATCCATTTGTGCTGAGACTATGCGGCGGAATGGCCCTGGGGTGTACAGCGGCGATCTTTTTTTCAATGAGTTTTGATAATATCATCACTTACTGCCAGCAATCATACGTGTTCCCATTCATTTTCATAGGAATCCTTATGAGAGTGAAGGAGCTTGTGGTGGCCGGGAAATGGGACTCGGAAGATGAGTGAACGCCCTATTATCTCAATAGTCATACCCGTCTACAACAAAGCGCAAAGCGTTGAGAAATCAATACGCTCTGTGTTAAACCAGACATTTAAGGATTTCGAGGTTATAGTCGTTGACGACGGATCGACAGATAACGGCGTCGCCGAAATTGCAAAGATCCGGGACAACAGAATCCGGATAATAAGTCAAGAAAATTCCGGAGTCTCGGCAGCCCGAAACAGAGGAATCACAGAATCCCGAGGGGAAACAATTGCGTTTCTTGATGCTGACGACCAATGGGATAGCGACTATCTTGAAGCCATCATGCTTCTTATCAAGACGCAGACGGATTGCAAAGTTTTTGCGACCGGCTATAGATTTAAAGATCAATACGGAAGAATAGCTATTCCAAAGATAATCAACCTTTCATTTGAAGGCTCACACGGATTATTGGAAAATTACTTCCGGATTGCATCCGGCTCCCATCCCCCACTCTGGACAGGAAGTGTGGCCGTAAGAAAAGAGGCGCTGCTTGAGATCGGAGGCTTCCCTACAGGGATCGGGATGGGTGAAGATCTTATCACCTGGACCGAATTGGCATTAAGAAACAAAATAGCCTATCTAAAAGAGGCAAAAGCAACTTACTGTCTCGCCTCGCAAGCAACAAGATTAACACCGTCAGAACCGGAGAATCCGGACAGGGTCGGACTAAGATTCAAGGAAATTTTAAATACGCATTCCACTCCATATTTGCAGCAGTATGCGGCATTGTGGCATAAAATGAGGATGGTGACATTCGTGCAGCTTAACAAAGGGAAAGATGCTCGCCGGGAATTCCATCGGATTCGTTCTCTGACAACGCCCTCGGTGAAAGAATGGGTATGGCTGACACTCAGCTACCTTCCCGAGTCAGTTGTGAGATTCATAATGAGAAGTCGCTCCGGATTTAAATGATCGAAATGGAAGTTGCTATTATTCATACTGATTTCAGATTATACTGGATTGCACGATTGAGAGCTTTGTCGGTCTATTTGAAAGAACGCGGAATAAATCTGCATATCATTGAACTGTGTGGCAAAGGAAGTCCATATAAATTTGCAGAAGAGATAAAGATGCCAACCGACAATTGGTGTCAACTTTTTCCGAAAGCCGGACCGGAAGATATATCCGGAAGAAAAATCAAACGTCCATTGTTTGAATTGCTCGACCGGCTAAATCCGGAAATCGTAATAGCCGGGGCAATCGCATTTCCCTCCGGAGCTTTATCCATACAATGGGCAAAGAAACGAGGGAAGAAAACGGTGATTTTTGATGATGCCAAGATTGAGAATGTCATAAGGAACGGATTCGTAAATTTCATAAAGAAAAGAGTGTATTCCGGGGTAGACGCCATAATCTATCCCGCCGATGAATGGGACGAGACAGGGAAATTCTGGGGATTTGAAGATCAAAGGATGTTCTATGGGATTGATGTCGTTGATAATGACTTCTGGAATATGAGGCCACAGAAGTCACCGCTGACTGGGAAATATTTTATTGCCGGAGGGCGACAGATTCCCGAAAAAAATTTTCCCGGTGTGCTGAAGGCCTATTCAACGTATCTGAATAAAGCGCATTCCGCTGACAAGATCGACAAACTTGTTCTTTATGGCAACGGTCCTGAACGGGAAAATATAACCGCCATTATTAAAGAATACGAACTTGAGAGAAATGTAATAATCAAGGATTTTCTGTCGCAAGAGGAATTAAGGTCCTATTTTTCGGTAGCTTCCTTATACATTCTATTCAGCAATTATGAATCCTGGGGACTGAGCGTAAACGAAGCTCTTGCCTCGGGATGTCCCGTAGCTGTGTCAGTACGGTGCGGGTGTGCCCGCTCGCTCGTTGACAGCAGTACGGGAGCATTGTTTTCTCCGGATGATACAGAAGGGCTTGCAAATTATATGAAAAAGATTGCGGCAAAATCCCCGGAAGAGATAGAAATGATGCGTGAAGCGTGCAAAATAAAAATATCCCGCTGGGGTCTCGAAAGATTCTGCTCAGCTGTGAATCAAGCGATTCACTATTGCTCATCAAATCCCGGAAGAAAGCTCTCATTAACGACCCGGATGATAATCCGGATGTGGAACGGAAGGTACAGGCCGGTCTGAAGTAAAGTGATGAAGATACTAATCGCACACAACGATTACGGGAAATATTCCGGAGAAGAGGCGGTCGTGGAACGAATGCAAGCGATGCTCGCTTCACGCGGGCATGAAGTTGCAATGTTCCGAATGACGTCGGCAGGAAAAAGAGAGACTCTCAAAGGGAAAATCCATGGATTCCTTGCCGGAATCTATTCTCCAACAGGAGTGAGATCAATGCGAGAAGTAATTGAAAGAGAGAAACCGGATATTGTTAATATTCACAACCTCTACCCTTTCATTTCTCCCCCGGCCTTAAAGGAATGCAAGAAGGCCGGTGTGCCGGTGGTTATGACCGTACATAATTATCGGCTCGTGTGCCCGACAGGACTTTTCCTAAGAAACGGAGATACTTGCAGGGAATGTCTGACACGAGGGTCCGAGTGGAGCTGTGTCCGACATAATTGCGAGGCATCCTTATTGAAATCAATCGGTTATGCCGCCCGCAATGCCTCGGCAAGAATTTTCAGGTTATATAAAGAGGGCGTTGATCAATTCGCCTGCTTGACCAACTTTCAGAAAGACATTCTTATTCAGGCTGGAGTTGCGCAGGATAAGATATGCGTCATTCCCAATTTCATAGAGACCGGTCCACACGTTGACCCGGCACAGGGAGAATATGTGGCCTATTGCGGACGACTCAGTTACGAAAAGGGAATCGATCTACTCATCGAGGTCGCCCGACGGCTCCCCGACATACCATTCAAGGTTGCCGGTGAATGCAGGGATGAATCTTTGCTCAATGATATTCCTAAAAATATGATCCTTATTGGTCATTTAGGTAAAGATAAACTTGGGGAATTTTACAGAAACGCACGTTTCGTAACGATACCATCGCGATGTTACGAAGGATTTCCCATGACTGTGCTTGAGGCAGCCTCATACGGAAAACCCAGTATTGTGCCACGACACGGAGGATTCCCCGATATTATCCGCGAACGAGATGAAAAAGGAGGGGAATACTTCAACCCGGGAGACATAGAATCCCTTGCTGAATCAATTCGTCAGTTATGGGATGATCCTAAAGAAACGGAACGTCTTGGAGAGAAAATCAAACAACGTCTCGAAGAGGAATATACGGCTGAAAAGATAGCTAAAAAATGGGAAAAACTTATTAACGAAACCATTTCCACCCACAAAAGAGAATAGCTGAGAGAAATAATTCAGAAAACCGTTAAAATTATTTCATAATTTATAGCGGGTTAAAATAAATTTTGCTTATTTTTGCAGCGTGAAGGAATATTTCAATATACGTTATGAATTTAACCGCGGGCGCGTACACCGTGCTATCAGCGAAAGAGTCGATTATCCCGGCTCGGATTATATATGCGTAGCCGACGGAGTTATCCTTCACCATGCCAATTATCGTCGCGATTACCATGAAGCAATCAACGGAGGAATGTTCTCCATCTGCGACTCCTCCTATGTTCCGCTATATATCCGCCTGATTCATGGTCATCGTGTGACACAGTACACCGGGTCAGAAATCTTCGAGGATATCGTCAGAAGCCGGAAATATAGAATGATGTTTCTCGGGACACGAACGGAAATCCTTGAAGGATTGCGTCGGAACATAACCGAATGGAATCCGGATGTAGCAGAAATGAAGTTTGTCGAACTTCCCTTCTGTGAAGTTTCCGAATTTGATTATGAATCCATATCGGCAATGATACAAGAAGATAATGCCGATATTATCTGGATAGCACTGGGAGCTCCGAAACAGGAATATTTCATGCAGCGTCTTAAACCACATCTCAACAGAGGAGTAATGATAGCCGTCGGAGCAGCCTTCAAATTTTATAGCGGAGTCAGCGTGAAGCGCGCGCCGAAATGGATGGTGAAAAGCCACCTTGAATTTCTCCAGCGACTTGTAAAAGAGCCCAAGAAGCAGTTCGGGAGATGTGTCGGAATTATCAAATCGCTGCCGCACATACTAAGAAAAGAATGGCGCAAGAAAAGAGGGGCGATGGACGAACCGGAACAAATCTTCAATCCGGAGTGTTTCTATGGAAGCAAGTGACGTTTTGAAGAAAATTAAAATGAAAAAATCAACATTCCGCCGACTCGCTGTTATAGTCGCCGTTGCTCTCGGAAGCTCGTTTGGAACGCAGAGAGTTTCCGCAGCCACGCATGAAAAGACGCTTGGATTATCCGGAGGTTATGCTTCTCACAACAATTCCGGATATATCGGTCTATATTTTCATTATAACTTTTTTCAGCACTTCAGGATAGCGCCGGAAGCCGGAATCGTGTTCCGTCATGAAGGAGATACGGGGTTGATTCTTAACGCTGACCTGCAGTTCCCCTTTCGCGTGGCACGAGCATTCTCAATCTACCCTCTCGCCGGCGTGGCATTTAATAACTGGAGTCATCATGGAGAATACAGCACTTCCAGAGTCGGAGTCAATGCGGGAGCAGGGTTTGACCTCTACTTGACTTCCAACCTAAAATTCAGCGTGCAAGGGAAATACTCCTTTATGAAAGACACAGGAGGAGCATACGCAGGAATCGGATTGGGCTATATATTCTGATTCAAATCAAGAATAAGATATTCTGTATGTGTTCGAAATTATGTAATGCATTGTCTCATAAACCATGAGGCGAATGTCATCACTCGGCTTCTGTCGATATGGAATCGCGTAACGCGATCAGCCGAATCCAAAATTTCATTCACATACTTCAGAATTCAATACGATAAATATTTTCCAACACATACTTATAATCCAGAAAACCATGAAATACGGATTATTGAGGATTGCCGCCGCCAAACCACTTGTAAAGGCAGGCGATGTGAAATTCAACACGGATAATATTATTACGATGGCTGCAGAACTCGTTAGAGATAATGTGGCCGTTGTTGTTTTCCCGGAGTTGTCGATCACAGGGTATACCTGCGCGGATCTGTTTGAACAAACACTTCTTCTCGAATCTGCTAAAGATAGTGTCTGCCGAATTGCAGTTGAATCCGAAAAATGGCCCGGACTCTGCCTGGCGGTAGGGTTGCCAATCAAGAAAGGGACTCGACTTTATAATTGCGCTGCTGTTGTCTGCGAAGGAAAAATTCTCGGCGTAGTCCCTAAAAGCTATCTGCCTAACTACGGAGAATTTTATGAGAAACGCTGGTTCGCACCGGGATTGGATGTAAAATACGAAACAATCAACATATCCGATTCATTCAGCGACATTCCCTTCGGAACCGACATTCTCTTCGAGCATTTCGGAGTAAAGTTCGGAATTGAGATTTGCGAGGACCTATGGGTGCCGCAACCTCCGAGTTGTAAACAAGCTATGGCCGGAGCGGAACTCATTCTCAATCTTTCAGCCACAGACGAACTCATCGGGAAGCATGACTATCTACTGTCACTTCTTAGCCAGCAATCGGCGCGATGCCGGGTTGCCTACGCCTATGCGTCAGCCGGATACGGGGAATCATCCACCGACCTCGCCTTTTCAGGAAACTGCATTATAGCTGAAAACGGAAGCATTGTCGCACAGTCTCCGCGATTTAGCCTTGATAGCGATTTCACTATAGCCGATGTTGATATTGCAAATCTTCAGCACGACCGCACAAAATTCAACTCCTTCTCTCAAAAGGAGGCGAAAAACTTCCTTATTTGTTCGACCTCGAATGCAGAGAAGGATCAATTCGCAACCCTACCCGACGAAGAGTTGTTCAGATTCAGAAAACTTTTCCGTCATCCATTCGTAGATGAACGCCCCGAGGACCTTGAAAAACGTTGCGATGAGATTTCGTCCATACAGGCATGGGGACTGGCTACCCGGTTGAAAGCAATAGGCTGTCGGCATGCCGTTATCGGTGTTTCCGGAGGACTTGACTCGACCCTCGCACTACTGGTCACAACCAAGGCCTTCGATATGCTCGGACTCAGCCGGAAGGGTATCTTTGCCGTCACTATGCCCGGATTCGGGACTTCGCGACGCACCAAAGGAAATGCAGACAGACTTATGGAGCTTCTCGACGTGACCTCACTCGAGATTCCAATCGGACCCTCTGTGGAACAACATTTCAAGGACATCGGCCACGACCCGGCAGTAAAAGATGTCACTTATGAGAACTCTCAGGCGCGCGAACGGACCCAGATCTTGATGGACCTGGCAAACAAGGAGAATGGAATCGTGATAGGAACGGGCGACCTATCCGAGCTTGCTCTCGGATGGTGCACATACAATGGCGATCAGATGTCGATGTACGCCGTGAACGCTTCCATTCCCAAGACACTCGTTCGCTTCCTTGTTGAAGGATATGCCAAAGAGACATCCAACAAAGAACTTCGGGAAGTCTTGATGGATATTGTCGACACTCCGGTCAGTCCGGAACTACTTCCAGTTGATTCTCAGGGTGGAATCGCACAAAAGACTGAAGATCTTGTCGGGCCATACGAACTCCATGATTTCTTTCTTTACCAAGTGCTCAGACACGGAACTGACCCGCGCAAGATATATAAGCTGGCCGTGAAAGCATTTGAAGGAGAGTTTGACCGAGAGACTATCAAGAAATGGCTAAAAACATTCATACGAAGATTTTTCAATCAGCAATTCAAGCGGAGCTGCATGCCTGATGGAGTTAAAGTCGGGAGTGTCTGCCTCTCGCCACGCGGCGACTGGAGGATGCCCTCGGATGCATCCTCACGATTATGGCTTGATAGTCTTGAGGATTTTGATTGAGCTAAGACACTAACCCTCGATAAATGTTAATGTCAGGGTCAAAGAAAGGTTCGGTGGAAAGACCGGACCTTTCCTATTATTTGCTAAATTCGGAATTTGTTTATAAATTAGCTAAACGAAAACCATAATCAGCGGATTTTTTCGTAAAGAAAATGGAAACTACAGAAATTGAGGAAAAATATGATCCGACGGATCTCGCCGCAGCGGTGGAAGTTTTAAAGAAAGGAGGGATTATCCTTTATCCGACCGACACAGTCTGGGGAATAGGTTGCGATGCCACAAACAGCGAGGCCGTAAAGAAGATTTATGCGCTTAAGGAGAGGGAGGATTCAAAAGCAATGCTTGCCCTTGTTGACAGCGAAGGGATGCTTGAACGGACGGTCCGCAATGTTCCCGACGCGGCGTGGCAGCTTATCGAAGCGGCCATCAATCCTCTCACCATCATCTACGACAGTCCGCAGGGGATCGCCCCGGAACTACTTGGTGCTGACGGTTCGCTCGGAATCAGAATCACACGGGAGCCTTTTTCATCGGCCTTGTGTCGCAGATTGAGACGCCCGATAGTCTCGACTTCAGCCAATAAAAGCGGGAAAAAAGCTCCGGCGACATTCTCGGAAATTTCTGATTCCATAAAAAATAGCGTGGATTACATCGTCAAATTCGGACGTAACAAAAAAGGAGCAAAACCGAGCAACATCATTAAAGTCTCAGACAACGGTGTATTCAAGGTGATCCGCTGAAAATTCTGAATTATGGAGGGCAGACATTTTTCAGCAAATAGAGAACGAATGAAGTATGTTGTGGCAGATTATGTCACGACCTCACTCGCTTTTTTTGTGTTTGACATATTCCGATTTGTTGCACGAGTGCATTCGGGATATGAGGGAAATCTCTGGATTTACCTCTCCTCCTCCAAGCTAATTTGGGAACAGGTTTTCGTGCCGTTATGTCTAATGGGGGTCTATTGGTTGTCAGGATTCTATAATAAGCCGATCCTGAAATCAAGGTTGAATGAATTCACGGTTACGCTCTATTCGGCCTTATCGAACGCAATGCTCATCTATCTGGTCATGATGGTAAACGATTCCACGAATCTTCGTTCGCAGGAATACATGCTGATATGCGTTCTGGCTTGCATTCTCTTTCTTTTTACATATACGGGGCGCTATTTGATTACACGTCATAAGATACGCCAGTTGAGGAACAGGAAATGGAGATATACGACATTGATTATCGGTTATTCAAACCGGGGAGTCAGGACATTTAAGAATCTGCGCAACGGCGGATCAGTATGGGCGTTTGATGTTGTGGGATTTGTCAAGATTCCGGGAGAGCGAGAGACAAATCGCGATAATAGCGGGCTGCCCGTATACGATTTGGAAGAACTTGAGAAAGTCTGCAAGATGAAACATGTCGACCAGATAGTCATTTCTCCCGAACAACCGCGGGATAAAGTGACAATGCAGATTCTCAACCGACTCTTCCCACTCGGAGTGTCAGTCCATATCGAACCGGACGAATTATCATATCTCACATCGGAAATTCTGATGGACGATATTCTCGGAGTACCGTTTGTCAGTCTTACTTCACCAAGACTTTCAGAATTTGAAAAAAATATAAAGCGAGTGTTTGACGTAGTTTGTTCGTCAGTGGCTCTGCTTATTCTGTTACCGCTGTTCGGGGTCATATCCATTTGCGTCAAACGCAGCAGTCCCGGAAGCGTGTTTTACACACAGGAAAGAATCGGACTTCGTCAGCGGCCGTTCCGGATCTATAAGTTCCGTTCGATGAGACAAGACGCTGAAGCCGACGGTCCGAGATTGTCGAACGATAATGATTCGCGAATCACGTCGGTAGGGAAAGTGCTCCGAAAGTATCGTCTTGATGAGCTTCCGCAGTTCTGGAATGTAATAAAGGGAGATATGTCGCTTGTGGGCCCCCGCCCCGAACGAGCGTACTATATCAGAGAGATTGTGAAAAAGGCGCCCTACTATAATCTTCTATTTCAAGTCAGACCCGGAATCACCTCGTGGGGCATGGTAAAATATGGCTATGCCTCCAATGTCACGCAGATGGTGAAGAGAAGTTCTTTCGACCTTATATATCTCAACAACATGTCGATAGCGACAGATATGAAGATTTTAATCTATACAGTAAGGACAGTGGTAAAGGGATCAGGGAAATAAGCAGGACATCAACAATAATGGCATATAAAGAAACACATAATCGGTTCACCGAGCTCTGGCTTCGCTTCGTGATATGGAGGGAGCATAATATTTCGGAGAAAACCTGTCTGATAGTGCTTGCACTTGTTGTTGGCATTCTGGGAGGATTTGCCGCACAATTGCTTAAATACCTGATACATCTTATTTCCGGAGCACTTACATCTCATTTTTCGACCACATCGGAAAACTATCTTTATCTCGTATATCCCGTTGTCGGAATCTTGCTGACAACGCTATTTGTGAAGTATGTTGTGAAGGACAATATCTCACATGGAGTCACAAAAGTGCTATATGCAATCTCCCGTCGCAAATCGAGACTGAAGAAAAGAAACATGTATGCCTCACTCGTGGCGTCGTCGATCACCATCGGATTTGGAGGATCAGTCGGAGCCGAGGGACCGATCGTATTCACCGGGGCAGCCATAGGGTCGAATGTCGGACAAGCTTTCCGCCTGTCGCCCAAATTGCTGATGATACTTGTCGGATGCGGGGCAGCCGCCGGTATCGCGGGCATTTTCAGGGCTCCTATCGCCGGAATGCTTTTTACGCTCGAAGTGCTGATGATTGACCTGACGGGGATGACTGTCATGCCATTGATCCTTTCCTCCGTTGCCGGAGCGACAGTAGCTTACGTTTTGGAAGGGTACAACTGTGAATTCTTCTTTTCCCAAAGCGAGCCTTTTATCACGAGTCGTATTCCCTGGGCGATTGTACTCGGAGTTATTTGCGGCCTCATGTCATTCTATTTCACAAAGGTGATGATGGTGATGGAGAAGATGTTCTCCGGGATACGCTGGGGATGGTTGAAAATACTTGTTGGAGGAACTGCAATCGCAGGCCTTGTCTTCATATTTCCCCCACTCTACGGAGAAGGATATGGGGCAATCAACAATCTTCTTGAGGGGGATGTCTCAAAAGTCGTTGACGGCACATTCTTCTATGTTGACAGGGACAATGTCTGGTTTCTTGCTCTTTTCATCGCTTTAGTTGCCCTGACAAAAGGACTCGCCACCTCGGCGACCAATGGAGCGGGCGGTGTCGGCGGAACATTTGCGCCGTCGTTGTTTGTCGGAGCCCTGACCGGATTTCTCTTTTCCTACATCATCAACCATTTGGGACTCGGAATAGAACTCTCGCAAAAGAATTTCACATTGATGGGAATGGCCGGAGTGATGAGCGGAGTAATGCATGCCCCGCTCATGGCCATGTTCTTAACGGCGGAGATGACCGGAGGCTACAATCTTTTCCTACCGCTGCTCATTGTCTCGGCTCTCGCATATCTCACAATTCAGCTTTTCAGTCCGTACAGCATCTACACCATGCGTCTCGCTAAAGCCGGCGACCTGCTGACTCACCAGAAAGATAAGGCGGTGCTCACGCTGCTCAAGATTGACAACGTGATTGAAACTGACTTCAAGGTTGTTCATCCGGAAATGAGTCTTAAAGAGATGGTGGATATAATTTCCGTATCAAACCGCAATCTGTTTCCCGTGACCGACAGCGAAGGGAAGCTTAAGGGAGTTGTACTTCTCGATGATATACGGAACATCATGTTCCGTACGGACCTTTACAGGAAAATGCATGTGAGCCGATTCATGTCAGCCGCCCCGGCTCATATCACGGTCGATATGCCTATGGACCTCGTGATGGAGACATTTGATAAGACCAATGCATGGAACCTTCCGGTTGTTGACAACGATGAGAAATATATAGGATTTGTATCCAAGTCCAAGATTTTCAGTTCTTACAGGAGAGTTCTCCGACATTTCACAGACGACTGATGATGACAAACGAAACAAATAATAATCAAGTGGAGTTTTCCGGCGAAAAGAAACCGAAAATCGTATTTTTCGGCACGCCGGAATTTGCTGTGGCAAGTCTTGACAGACTCGTAAAGGATGGACATGACATTGCTGCGGTAGTTACTATGCCCGACAAGATCGCAGGACGCGGACACAAACTGATCCAGAGCGATGTAAAAAAATATGCTGTTGAGGCAGGGTTGAGAGTGCTCCAGCCCGAGAAACTCAAGAACGAAGAATTTCTTGGGGAATTACGCAAAATCAATGCCGACCTGTTTATAGTTATTGCATTCCGTATGCTCCCTGAAGTAGTTTGGGGAATGCCGCGACTCGGCACATTCAATCTTCACGGATCGATTCTACCCAATTACCGAGGAGCGGCCCCTATCAACCGCGCCATAATGAACGGGGAGAAAGAAACGGGAATCACCACGTTTTTCCTCACACACACAATAGACACAGGCGACATCATAGACATAAGGAAAACACCGATAAATGACGAAGATAATGCGGGCACAATCCATGACCGCCTGATGGAAATGGGAGCGGAGATGGTGGCCGATACTGTCGAGAAGATCTCAGAAGGACATCTCACCCTCAGACCCCAACCGGAGGGAGAATTCACGCCAGCTCCTAAAATATTCAGAGAGGATTGCGCAATTGACTGGAATAACGATGCTCAAAAAATTCATAATCAAATTCGCGGACTTTCCCCTTATCCGGCAGCATACACAACTTTAATCGAAGGGAATGGCCGCAGATATGAAGCGAAAATATTCGAATCGAGAATGTTAGAGAAGTCTGCCGCAGGGATTCCCGGCGACATCAGCACAGACGGCCACCGACTCATTGTGGAATGTGGCAATGGAGCGCTTGAAATCCTCTCATTACAACCGGCAGGAAAGAAACGGATGGCAGCGGACGCTTTTCTTCGCGGATACGCGCCCGAAAAAGCAATCTGAGATGAAAATTGATAACGAATTGAGCGAAGAATCCTATCGGGAAGAGAAGGATACACTTCCGCGGATGGATACGGATGTGGTTTCGGCAAGGATTCTCACAGACGTGCTTATTTCGCAGAAAGTCGGAGGAATGATTATATCCCCCGGCAGTCGCAACACCCCTCTCATAGTCGCCGCCTCCGCACGCGAAAATTTGAAGAAATGGATCGTTCCTGATGAACGGAGCGCAGCTTTCATGGCCCTCGGAATGGCTATGGTGAAAAAGGTGCCGTTTGCGCTTGTCTGCACATCGGGAACCGCTCTCTACAATTATGCCCCGGCGGTCGCCGAAGCATACTATCAGCAAGTTCCTCTCATTGTCATTTCAGCCGACAGACCCTCAGAATGGATAGATCAGGATGATTCCCAAACACTTGTACAGCCCGGGGCTCTGTCAAACATTGTCAAGAAAAGTTTCAATATTCCCGTTGTCAGCGCCACGGACAGCGACAAACAATGGTTTGTGGAACGAGTGGTCAACGAGGCCATACTCCTCTCAATGGCCAATACTCCCGGACCGGTCCATATAAACATACAGTTTAGCGAGCCATTGGGAGACACAGTGAGATATAGCGAACAAAAGGTGAGAAAAATTGAGGTTATTGAGAACAGTTCTCCCCTGCCGCGCCATATAATGGATATGCTTGGAGCAGAACTTGCCGACAAAAGAATCATGCTGACAGCGGGGTTCTTGCCATCGTCGGAAAAACTTCAGAAAGCTGTAAGCAACCTGACACGTCTCGGTAACGTCACGATAATGGCGGAAACACTCTCAAACCTTCACCTTCACCAGGAAGCTTACTGTATAGATCTTCCTATAGCGATGTTGGAAGAGGAGGAATCCGCAACTCTACGACCCGATGTCGTCATCTCTGTTGGAGGAGCCTTAGTTTCCAGAATGCTAAAGACTTATCTTCGCAAGGTTAAACCTCAAGAGCACTGGACCCTCGGAGACACGAAAATCGGAACGGATACATTTCAGGCGTTGACCAGACACTATGAAGTGGAACCCGCAGCTTTCATCAGCGCGCTTGCAGGGTCAATCGGTCATCACCGGCGAAAACGCGGATTGCAGGAGTCGGAATTCAAAAAAGGATGGACAAATCTAAAAGAGAAAGCTCAAAAACGTCATGCAAAATATGTAGAGTCGTCCGGATGGTCAGAACTGAAAGCGCTGGATGAAATTTTCACGCGCATTCCAAACGACAGGAATGTTTTTTTGTCGAATGGGACTGTCGTCAGATACGCGCAACTCAGCACTCGCAGATTGCCCCATTTATCACTCGGTTGCAGAGGTGTGTCCGGTATTGACGGCACCAATTACTCCGCTCTCGGAGCGTCCCTGGCCTACGGAGGGAGGACAATCCTTGTGACAGGCGACCTGTCATTCTCATACGCCCCTGAAATTCTCAACTCAGCTTATATGACAAACAAGTTGTCGATTATTGTCATTAATAACGGCGGAGGAGGAATTTTCCGTTTTGTCAAAAGCACAAAGCATCTGGAAATCAGGGAAAAATATTTCTGTGCCCCGCCACATCTCGAATTGCAGAGACTATGTAAAAGCGCCGGACTTCCCTATTACATGGCGAATGAGGAGAGACATATTAAAGAAAAATTCGAAACCTTTCTTCAAACCGGAGGATTGTTTGAGATTAAGGTCAATCCGGAAGAAAGTGCAGAAATTCTGAACAACTATTTCATCTTAAAATAAACACCCGATGAACAACTGGATTAAGATAAAGGAATATGAAGATATTCTGTTTGAAAAACTTGGAGATGAAAAAATCGCCAAGATAACCATCAATCGCCCGAGAGTCTACAATGCATTCCGGCCGACGACCAATATGGAAATGCTTGATGCGTTCAGAATCTGTCGCGAAAGGCAAGATATCGGGGTGATCATTCTGACAGGCGCCGGGGATAAAGCATTCTGCAGCGGCGGCGATCAAAATGCCAAGGGTCACGGAGGCTATGTCGACAAGGATGGAGTTCCCCGACTAAATGTTCTGGAACTTCACCATGCAATTCGCTCGATTCCCAAGCCGGTGATTGCAATGGTGAACGGATACTCAATCGGAGGAGGAAACGTGCTTCAGGTCGTATGCGATCTTTCAATTGCATCTGAGAACGCACGCTTTGGCCAGACCGGTCCTAAAGTCGGCTCCTTCGACGGAGGATTCGGAGCTTCTTATCTTGCACGTTGTGTCGGGCAGAAGAAGGCCAGAGAGATCTGGTACCTTTGTCGCCAATACACGGCTGCGGAGGCTTTGGAGATGGGGATGGTGAATACTGTAGTGCCTTTTGAAAAACTTGAAGAAACGACCCTTGACTGGGCGCGGACAATTCTCAAGCGCTCCCCTCTCGCAATCCGAATGATCAAACGGGCGCTTAATGCCGAACTTGACGGCCAGCACGGACTTATGGAGTTTGCAGGAGATGCCACTCTACTCTACTATATGCTTGACGAAGCGCGCGAAGGCAAAGAGGCATTTCTTGAGAAACGCGATCCCGATTTTGACAAATATCCCAAATTTCCCTGACCATGATACTGGAGTTCGCTCCTTATATTCTTAAATTCAAACGACCGGCAGGAACATCACGAGGGACCTTCACAGAGAAGCCCACATGTTACCTCCGACTTCATGATGAATCCTCCCCGGACCAATATGCCTACGGGGAGGCTGCCATCTTTCCGGGATTGTCGCCGGAAGCCGACGACCGATTCTTTTATAAACTAATGGAACTGGTTGCAAACTTCCGGATTGGACAATCTACGGACCTCTCTCGGTTTCCCTCACTACAGTGCGGCCTTGAGCAATGTTTCAGGGACTTCGCCGGAGGTTGCAGAGGGTTATATTTTCCTTCTGCTTTCACAGAAGGGGAAAAGACTCTTACAATCAACGGGCTTATATGGATGGGGGAATACGAAAGGATGCTCTCCGAACTCAATCAGAAGATTGAGGAGGGTTTCAAATGCATTAAAATTAAGGTTGGCGCTATTGACTGGCGTCAGGAAGTCAGTTTGATCGAACATATCAGAAAGAGCCATTCTCCCGAGGAGATAACCATAAGGGTTGATGCCAACGGAGGCTTCAGCATGGAGGAAGCAATTCCACGTCTCAAGAGACTGGCCGATCTCGGGGTTCATTCAATCGAACAGCCAATAAAGGCGGGCAATCCGGAACTGATGTCGTTTCTTTGCAAAGTCTCCCCTACACCAATCGCTCTTGATGAGGAACTTATCGGAAAGTTTGACAAGGAGGAGAAGCAAAAACTTCTTGATGAGATAATGCCGGCCTATATAGTGCTGAAGCCAACCTTGACGGGAGGTTTCTCAGGCACGGAAGAGTGGATCAAGTTGGCGGAAGAGAGAGGCATTGGATGGTGGATAACCTCCTGCCTTGAATCAAATATTGGCCTTAATGCGATTGCGCAATGGACGGCTACTCTTGACAATCCACTTCCTCAAGGACTTGGGACAGGGAAACTATTTATTGAGAATCCGGAAACGCCAATTTATCTTGACGGAGAGAATCTTGAATATGATCCTAACCGAGGCATTGACCGAGAATGGCTCAAAAATCTGGACTGGCGGTCATAAATCAGACAAATGAGCAAACTGACTTTAGAAGCCATTGAGTTCATCGCCAACTGGCACGATTCATCTTCAGAAGTGGCATGTTACACGTCTGGATCTACGGGCAGACCCTCCCGCATACTTCTCCCAAAAGAAGAAATGAAAAAAAGCGCCCGGAGAACTATCGACTACTTTGGACTTAACCGGGAAAGCAATATCCACAGCGCCATCTCTCTCTCCACTATCGGGGGGAGAATGGCCTGGCTTAGAGCAGAGATTTCAGGGGGAAGTTTCAGTTGTGAGATTCCGTCTAACAGGCCTCTGACCGATCCGGAGACAACTCCCTCACACATAACGCTGTTATCCGTCGTGCCGAGCCAAATGATTTCCATTCTTGACAGGCTTGAGACCGATCGGATGAGTCTGCCAAAGATTGAGGCTATACTGATCGGGGGCTCCCCTATTCCTATCGGACTTGAGGAAAGAATTGCAGCTTCCGGGCTCAATGCCTACGAGACTTACGGAATGACAGAGACAGCCTCGCACATAGCAATCAGAAAAATCGGCAGTCAAGGGACAGATAAAAAAGGCGCGTTTACTCCACTTGAAGATATACGAGTATTTGAGAAGGATGAATGTCTCGGTATAGATATCCCGGGATGGAAGCAAATCATCACTACGGATGAAGCGCGAGTTTTTCCGGACGGAAGTTTCAGCATCCTCGGACGCCGGGATAATGTCATCATCACGGGAGGAAAAAAAGTCCACCCCGAAGAGGTTGAGAAAAAATTAGCGGTCCGCATCGACAGAGAAGTAATGGTGAAAGGAATTCCGGATCCGAAATGGGGAAGTTGTGTAAAACTGATAATCTCCGAGGAAGGAGCGGGAGCGAGACCATCGTTGGAGGAGGCAGAGCAAATTTGCAGAGAACTGCTGGAAGACTATCAAGTGCCAAAATGTATAGAATTTGGCAAATTGCCAAAAACAACGTCGGGCAAACTCAAGCGAAATTGAGAATATTTAGCAAAATGTCAGAAATTGCTTGGGGAGTCTCAGGAAAAATAAGTATATTTGTAGCCCAAATGCAAGTAAAAAATTAAATGAATCAAAACCCTAATATTTCTTCGACAGATACCCCTGGGGTCGATAACTTTCTTGGTATGTACGGAAGCCAAGTAATGTGTGACAATCAGATAATGATAAAAAAGAGCACACTCGAACGCATACTTGGTGATGATCTGAAAGAGATGTGGGACGTTCTTTCCCCTGAGGAAAAGCGGATTGTGACAGAAAACTTCCATTTTGAACGTTACAATAAAAACCAAATCATATACGCAGAGAAAGAGGCTCCGGCCAACCTCTATTGTCTTCTTGAAGGTAAAGTTAAGCTTTTCAAGAGCGGGTTCGGAGACAGGGTTCAGATTCTACGGATGTACCGGCCCGTGCAATATTTCGGGTACCGCGCTTTCTTTGCCCGGGAACCCTACGTGTCGTCGGCGGCAGCCTTTGAGGCTTCTGTGCTCGGCATTATCCCGATGGCCATTGTTGAACATCTTATCAGAGGCAACAATGATCTTGCAATGTTCTTCATCTCTGAATTATCCCGAAATTTGGGAGGATCGGACACAAAGATTATCAATCTGACACAAAAGCATATCCGGGGACGTCTGGCGGATGCTCTGCTCCTTCTGGCAGACAATTACGGATATGAAGATGATGACGCCACTTTAAAAATATACTTGAGCCGCGAAGATCTCGCCAACCTCTCGAACATGACCACTTCGAATGCTATCCGCACGCTTATGACATTCGTAAAGGAGAAACTCATAATAGTCGACGGACGGCGAATAATGATTCTTAACGAACCGATGTTAAGAAAGATATCCAAATTCGGATAAACAGAATATGGCAGAGAGCAGAAAAGAAATTAACGACCGCAATCGCGAATGGGGAGAAAAAGCCGAAGCGATTGCGGCCGATTATCTTTTATCCGAAGGGTATACCATCCGCGAACGACGCTGGCGCATTGGGAAATCAATTGAGATCGATTTGATTGCGGAAAAGGATGGGTGGATGATTTTTATTGAGGTAAAGGCACGCAAGGGAGATCGGCAGGAAGCCGTGGAGGCAGTCGACAAAAGAAAGAGGATAAAAATGGTTAGAGGCGCCGACATCTATCTTAAGGCCGAACGCTTTGATTATGCCTACAGGTTCGACATCATTGCCATAACAGGAGATGAAGAAAATTATCAACTGGAACACTTCCCTGATGCTTTCCTCCCCCCGCTTAACGGAAGGTACTGAAAAAATCAGAACCGCATTCAACCCGCAACTTCATTCCTTGCGAATAATGCGAGAGTCACAGCCGTGGCGACAGCAACATTAAGCGATTCTCCATGATTTTCGCCCGCAGGGGGAATCAATAATGGATTGGAGATTTTCGCCCGCAGTTTTTCTGATATACCCTTGCCTTCATTTCCCATTATTATAAAACCCCTTTTGCCGAGATGAGCCTTGTAAATGTCTTCTCCCTCAAGCATCAATCCAAAAGTCGGCAAATCAGGATATTTTCCGAAAAGCGTTTCGAGGTCGGTATACACAACCTTCACACCGGCAATGGAACCCATAGTCGACTGCACGGTTTTGGGATTATAAATGTCAACGGAGTCTTTTGAAGCGAATATCGTGTCAACCCCAAACCAATGGGCGGTGCGGATGATTGTCCCCATATTTCCCGGATCCCTTACTCCGTCAAGACAAAGATAAAGCCGATCATTCCTGACCTCAAATTCAGGGTCGGCAGGAATCCGATATACAGCCATTATCACTGAAGGAGTCGATAATGAAGAAATTTTCTTCATTTCATCCCGCGACACTTCATATACGGACACATCCTCGCAGCCCAGAGAGACGATCTCCCGGATTCCTTCCGGAGAGACCAGAATAGCCTCGACATCAAAATGAGCGAGAGTGTCAGACACACATTTTACACCCTCGGCAGTAAAGAGACCGTGCCGCACCCTCATCTTCGGGGAAGAGAGGGAGGAATAAAGAGCCAACTTACCTTTGGAGATATGCGAAATTTCCATCCTTAGAAACTGAAATATTAAACAGGAAACAAAATTACAACTTTTTACCATCTTTTCAGAGTCATATAAGAGGCGGGATAAAAATTTTTGTTAATTTTGTGTTGAGAAACGGCGAAGGCCCTGTTAAGTCACGCTTAAGTATAACCCAAGGATAATCGCATGAAATATATAGGAGCACATGTAAGTGTAGCGGGCGGAGTGCAGAACGCGCCCCTGGAAGCTGCGTCCATAGGGGCGAAAGCCTTTGCGCTTTTCACCGGCTTCAGCTCAAGATGGTCGTCTAAGATGATAAGTCCCGAGGGCATAGAGCAATTCAAGGCAAATTGCGAGGCCGGAGGATATAATCCGAACGTAATTCTTCCTCACGACAACTTTCTTATCAACCTTGGAAGTCCTGATGCTCAGAAACTCGCCATGTCAAGGAAATCATTCCTTGAAGAGTTTGAACGTTGCGAACAACTCGGCCTTTCAATGTTGAATTTTCATCCCGGGTCGCATCTGAATGAGTTAACGGAGGAGGAATGTCTCGCGAGAATAGCTGAGAGTATAAATATCACACTCGACAAAACAAAAGGGGTATCCGCCATC
>CAMWRW010000033.1 GCA_947176755.1 uncultured Porphyromonadaceae bacterium | reverse complement strand
GGCACAAACACGCGATGATAACTTATCGCAACTGTATCGGATGTAATATCTGTGTGAAAACCTGTCCGCAAGGTTGCTTCAAATGTAACGCTTTATAGTTCTTCCAATTCAATCGTTTCTGCAAGATGTGTTTTTGTCCGACATTCAATGTTGCTTACTCCGACAAAAACAACCTTGCAAGGGAATCCCCCCTTGACCCGATTTTTATCGTTACAGTTCAAGTGAGTTTTCCTTCAATGGAAGTCATAGACGCTCATGGTTGTGATACCGTTATTGTCTCTCTCCACTAAAATGGGATTTCCCATAATCACTATCATCTTGAATGAATCGACAACGTTGCGAAGGGAGTTTTCCCTGTGCGACCTTTCCATCAGAGTCGAGCCGTTAGGCGGACCGTATATAATATCTCTGGTTGCCCTTGTTGCCTACAAAGTCAACTTCATAGCTGACCCGCTTTTGATTGCCATTCCCATCACGGATTACCAAGGGGACGATTCCAACGTCAACATTAAATCCCCTCACACGAAGTTCATTGTAAATAATATTCTCCATCATGTGCATCTTTTCGAGTTGACGAAAAGTCAATCTTGCATTGCGAAGACCAAGATCCACAAAATAATATTTGCAGGGCGGGTCAATATACTTTTTCCCCTTGATGTAATATCGTTGTGATTTCTCCACAAGTAATGAATCACAGATATAGTCAAGATAATTCTTTGATGGTCTTATCAGAGAGTTTTACTTTCTATTCTCATAATATTCCGAATAAATGTCATTTGTGACACTTTCTCGGAATACAAAGTTTGTCATAAATTTTACTTAGGCCATATAATCAGGAGTATTTTCACTTCACCCATCTCAAAGTCAATTTAGCAAACGAAATTCCATTATCTTATTGTTAATATTTGAAACATAAATGCCATGAAGTTAAGAAAGCTGTCGTAATTATACAGTAATATTTAATTTAGCTCATATCGCCGTATTTGCCGAGAACATTAACATCCCGGCCCGACACTATGAAATGCCTCCGAACTGACCCTCGTTGTCAGATAGTCCGGCAAAGTCAGCCTACAGAGGTCTATATTCCGACACATCATCCACCAATTACAATTCATAAAACGCTTTCACTTTACTGTCTAACCAATCCGGATTATCTTTTGCAAGTTGTTGATATGTCAGAGGAGTATGTTCAATGATAATTTCCTTTCCGGTTGATTTCTGAGCCCAGAATTGTATATCATCAAGAATAGCTTTACCGTGGTCGCCAATTACTTTGGAGTAAAGAGAATAGTAGTTTGTATACTCATCGGCTTGGTGATTCAGAATTTGAGTTGAATCAAAGAGTATCGGAGCATAAATCAGTCTCTCAGCACTATTGTAAGCGGTTATATATTCAGATTGGTCTCGGATGTCCTGAGGTCCTTTAACCAACCCGATCAGGTGACTAATTGACTGCTTTATGCCCTCAATGTACTGAGGCCGTTCAGATTGGAGGATGAGATTTGTAGCATTTTCAGCAATAGTAATTCCTTGACTTTTAAGGGCATTTCGTATGCCTGTCTGCTTATACAACTTCTTATAGCTCGATCCATACTCTTTCTCAGTTGTGGTATCTTCAAACATTTCTGTGAGTTTCGATTCCAAGAATAGTATTGTTTTCTCATCGTGGCTGATTAGAGCGACATCCACACATGACGGATGACCGATAACCTTGTTTCTAACTTCAAAGAAGGCTCTTGTAAATTCGATGGATTCTCCTCCCGCGTTTAACTTGATTGACAGCCCGTCTTTGGGTACATAAAGTTTGTAGAACACCAATAATGGAAGAAGAGCCGAAGAAACAACTGAATTGATTTTGGTTATCTCTTGACCTACCCCCTCGGTCACAGCTTGAAAAGCAGCATTAAATGCCTCCTTATTTTTATATGAAACCCCGAACCGCTCCCTAAACAAAGCAGTGAAAGTGTCGTTATCAAAAAGTAATTCCGCACCACTTTTTGACGTGACTTTGGGAAAGTTCAATGAATTCCTAAATTGCTCTGCAATAATTTTTATTTTGTTTTTCTTAAGATTTGTCATACTTCAAATTTCTTATAAGGGAAAACATATACCCGGTTCACCATCACTATATCGCCCATTTCTTCCCAGTCATTTTTCAGACGGACAAGAGGGCGGACAATTACCGAATCCCAGTTCCAGTCCAGCCATTCTTCCACGGCATCATCTGCTGATGAAAAATCAATCTGCATATCTTCATTCGTCTCGTAAAGTTTACGAAGATATTCCTCAGTCAGGGGGCCAACGACTATGCCCGGGAATACAGCATCATAGCCTTCATGCATGAGGCATAGGACCTTGTCGCCTCGCTTAAATCGACACTCCTCCTGATATTTCTCTTCCCCGGGAGCATGATCACCGTATTCATAACGCGCGTTCTCCGATTTATCCGCATTATATGTTATCAGAACATAAGGGACGAAGTCACATTCAGTATCACTCTCAAAACCGATGGTTGTGTCAGTTACAGGAATGTTTGATATCATCTCCTCTCCCTTCGCAGGGGAGTGACGTAATCCGCGCAGGATAGTTTTCAAGGAATACGCTGTCTCACCATCTACAGATGAAACAACCTTTTCCGGGCTAATTGGCTTTACCCTAAACTCATTGATGAATGTATCCTCAAGCATATCGTGAGCATTTATTTGATTGACGGTGCAAAGTTAACTTATAGATGTCTATATTATCGAGACACCACAAAATTTTTAGAGATTTACGACTATGACACGCCGGCCGAGTCGTTGAGCCTCATTGATCGAATGATTACCATCTGAATCTCATCGGGATTTATTTTGTCGAGCAGGAGTTTTTCCCACTCCTTATAGGTCACACCCGGATTTCGAGTGCCAACGATTGCTAATTTCATGCTTACTTTTTAGTGTTGGTACTCTTCTTTAATACGATGAAGGTTTTCAACTGAATGTAAACATCTGTTAAATATATAATCATTTCATGTTTTCACTACTCAATCGCAATGCGTTATCGGATATATTTCATACATTTACACATTAACACTATTTAATAGATAGCACAACTTATGCAGTCCTGCGAAGCGGGCGGTCTCAGGAGTAATTTTAGTGTTTTGTGAATAATTTCATAACAAATTTTTAGTGCGCAGATTGATTGCGCAGCAACAATCTAACTTCGCATCGAAATTATTAAAAACATCATATTATGAAGACAATAGATGGATATGACGTAAAAATTTTTACGGACAACATCGATGAATTGGCACTACAGCAGATTAAACAACTGCTTTCGATTAATGTATTTTCTGACAAGAAGATACGCATCATGCCCGATGTTCACGCCGGGGCCGGGTGTGTGATCGGCTTTACCGGCGACCTCGGCGACAAGGTGATTCCCAATATTGTAGGCGTCGACATCGGTTGCGGTATGCGCATCCTCAATCTCGGAAAACTCTCCGACATTGACTTTCATGCCTTTCACGAGCATATCCACGGGAATGTTCCTTCCGGTAAAATTGTGCGCGAAAACCGTTTCGGTTTCAAGCCACTGGCCGGCGAGGAAATGGACATCTATCGTAAGGCCAAACAATTGGTGAACGAACTTTACTGCTATCGTGAGCTTAAAGACTCAGGACGCATCTATAAGTCAATCGGGTCGCTCGGGGGCGGCAATCATTTCATAGAGCTTGACAAGGACGAGGATGGCAATGTATACCTCGTGATTCACACCGGTTCGCGCAATCTCGGCAAACAGGTAGCCGACATATATCAGGCAAAAGCCGTGAAGCACCTTACGGACGGTGCGGATCAATTCGAACAGACACTCAAGCGTACGATCGAGGAATATAAAGCCGCGGGTCGGCGCTCCGAATTGCAGAGAGTCATTAAAAAGATGTGTAAGGAACAGAAGGACGCCGAGCCGATTCTCCCCGCCAATCTATGTTATGTAGAGGGAGAGGGAAGAGAACGGTATCTCCACGATATGCGACTCTGTCAGCGATGGGCTGTGCTCAATCGAAAACTTATATCGCTCCTGCTTATGCGATTCTTCCCCGGCGTGGAGGTGAAGGAGGAATTTGAATCCGTTCATAATTATATCAGCGATGAGAACATCATCCGCAAAGGGTCTATCTCCGCAGCAAAGGGGGAACGTTGCATAATTCCCCTGAATATGCGCGACGGATCGTTGCTTTGCACCGGCAAGGGGAATCCCGACTGGAACTTCTCAGCCCCTCACGGCGCGGGACGCGTGTTGAGCCGAACTCAGGCATACAATCAAATCTCAATGGAAGACTTCGAGGCATCCATGCGGGGCATCTATTCGGAGTCGGTCAACGACTTCACCCGCGACGAGTCTCCTATGGCCTATAAACCTGCCGAAGAAATAATCGCCAATATTGGGGATACTGTGAGCATCGACACGATAATCCGCCCAATATTTAATTTCAAAGCACCAAACTGAGACTACGTTACAATTGCCACCGGGTGAGACCGAGGACCATACCACTTGTCGGTAAAGCCTGACAAGCGGATGGTCACAAAGGCGCGAACTCACTGAATCGAATTTTACTCCACGAATAAGACCCCGACTATCATTATTATAAGTCGAGGCCTTATTTACGTTTGCGTGTTCCGGATAAAATAATCCGACCGAATCAGCATTGATGCGAGCGTATTGAAGGGCTTATTCTTACGCCTTACGAAGGAGGACAATAGAGCGAACCAAAAGAGTTATGAAAATCATTGATTTTCATAACTCTTTCATAATATCCGATACTGTAAAACAGAGGAGCGGAATTTTTCAAACAATCAGCTTACGATGTGAATGTAAAGGCAATAAAAACCTCATTGACACCCTAAGCCTATGAGCCAATAGTTACAGCTATCAGTTGTTTTTATCATATTCCTTACGGGAATTGGCTTTCATGTTGTCGATTCCGGCGCCGGCAATCTTTGCTTTACGCTTGGCTTCGCGATTGGGATTTGCCGGAAACCATCCTTTTCTCACTCGCTCCACCTGCTGTTTCACCTCAAGGATACTCCAGAATGAACTGAATGATGTGACGCCCATAAGCGCCGAGGCAATAATGCTGCCGACGGAAAGAGATGCAATCAGGAAGATGATTCCCATCAGAAGAAAGGCCCATTTCACCTTCTCTCCAAAATAGTATTCTCCTTTGATTACCAACGGATGAAACACTCCTATTATCACGAATGTCGACAGGCCGATAAAGAGGCCCTCAAGTCGATACTGCGCAAGAAAATCAATCATGATCTGACATTATGTATTATGGTATAAACTTAATATAATAAGTATGTGTTCGAAATTATTTAATGCATCGCCTCATAAATTCTGAGGCGAACTTTAGAATCCGGCTTCAGTTGTTATGGAACCCCATGACGCCTTCAGCCGAATCCAAAATTTCATCCACATACTTCATAATCCGATACGATAAATAATTTCGTACACATACTTATAACGCGACAGGGAGCCGGTTTATTAGACATTCCCGGACCGTCCGCCCCTTAACTTGCAACTATGGGAGCGGGAACTGCGTTTTATTAATAACAGCACACATTCAAACTCTCAATTAACAATATCGGAATATGAACGGACTGATCGCGGGCCTTGCCCTTCCCTTTATCGGCACCTCCCTTGGGGCTGCCTGTGTCTATTTCATAAAGGACAGTATTCCTCCGATGCTACAGAAGGGATTGACCGGTTTTGCAGCCGGCGTGATGGTTGCCGCTTCTGTGTGGTCGTTATTGATTCCGTCTATGGAGATGACCGGGAAAGAGGGATTCATGAGCGTGTTGCCCGACATTGTTGGTTTTGCGCTCGGTATCGCGTTTCTGCTACTCCTTGATATTACCGTGCCTCATCAACATATTGATGAAAAAGAGAGCGAGGGACCCCGCAGCAATCTTTCCCGCACAAAGAAACTGGTGTTTGCCGTGACGCTTCACAATATACCTGAAGGGATGGCGGTCGGTGTGGCTCTGGCCGCGGCTCTCGACCATAATTCCTATCTGCCGATGGCCGGAGCGCTGGCTCTCTCCCTGGGCATCGCGATTCAGAATTTTCCGGAGGGAGCGATCGTGTCAATGCCTCTGAAAGCGGCGGGCAATAGCCGGAACAAAGCATTCGGAATGGGCGTGCTAAGCGGTCTTGTCGAACCTCTGGCCGCTATCGTAACCATCCTGCTGGCCTCATTTGTGATTCCGGTGCTCCCCTATCTGCTTGCCTTTGCAGCCGGAGCGATGATGTATGTCGTGGTCGAGGAGCTTATCCCCGAAACTCAGGAAGGCTCTCACTCCAACTGGGGGACAATCGGGTTCGGAGTCGGATTTATCCTCATGATGGTGCTTGACGTCGTTCTCGGATAAAGGAATGACGCTCATTTCCTTGAATTGAAAAATAAACCGATAAAACTATGAAAATGAAAAACACAATTCTGAAAGAATTTGAAGAGCGATTCCATACCGCTCCTCAGCTATATGCATCCTCAGGCAGGATAAATCTGATTGGAGAACATACGGACTATAACGGCGGCTTCGTCTTCCCGGGAGCCATCGACAAAGTCATAATGGCTGCCATCGCCCCCAACGAGACCGACCGCGTGAGAGTTTTCTCAATCGATATCAATGAGGAGGCCGAGTTCGGTCTTAACGAGGGAGACATTCCCGCTCAATCCTGGGCACGCTACATATTCGGAGTATGCCGCGAGATTCTCAAGCGCGGAGGGACGGTAAAGGGATTTGATGCGGTTTTTGCCGGAAACGTCCCGCTCGGGGCCGGGCTCAGTTCGTCGGCAGCGCTTGAAAGCTGTTTTGCTTTCGCCCTCAACGATCTTTTCAACAACAACACAATCGATAAATTCGAGCTTGCAAGAATCGGACAGTCAACCGAACATAACTACTGCGGAGTCAATTGCGGAATCATGGACCAGTTCGCCTCCGTGATGGGCCGGAAAGGGAAACTGATCCGTCTTGACTGCCGTTCGATGGAATATGAATATTTCCCGTTCGCTCCGGATGATTACGAACTTGTGCTGCTGGATTCAAAGGTCAAACACGAGCTTGCCGACTCTCCATACAATAAGCGTCGCGCCTCCTGCGAACGAGTGGCAGCCCGCCTCGGTCTTGAAACACTTCGCGACGCCACGATGGAGATGCTTGACTCAATCCGTTCCGACATATCGGCCGAGGATTATTTCCGCGCAAAGTTTGTGATTGAGGAGAAAGAGAGAGTGCTTGCCGTGTCGGATGCACTCAACGCCGGGGATTATGAAACGGTCGGGAAAATGATGTATGAAACCCACAAAGGACTCTCGAAAGATTACGAAGTAAGCTGCGAGGAGCTTGATTTCCTCAATGACACGGCGAAAGAATGCGGCGTCACCGGCTCGCGCATCATGGGAGGAGGTTTCGGAGGATGCACAATCAATCTTGTCAGAAAAGATCTCCGCGATTCTTTCATCTCCACGGCCAAATCCCGATTCCAAGAGCGATTCGGCCATGAGCCGGAAGTCTATCCCGTCGTGATAAGCGATGGAGCGCGGAAAGTCGAACTATAACATTATAATTGAATAATAAGATCGTGGCTTCGCACTGATTCATCGGAGCGAAGCCATAATTTTGCGAATTCGGGATAAGAGATGTAATTTTGCATCGGATTCCGCTCTCTATCAAACAGACGCGGAAAGAAAAGCACCAACAACCCCGACATCATGTTTAAGCCGGATAAAATCATCAGTCTCATATTGACATTACTAATGGTGGCGGCAGCCGCCATCGTCGTAAACAAAACAATCTTTGGGCGCAACCTGCAGAAGCCGACTAAGGAGGCCTTGACTTCCACAACGGCAACCGATTCAATTGATCGAGCCCCTGACGGCACCGTGACCATCCACACGAAAGATCTTCATGGAGCAATCGGAGGATATGCCGGTCCGGTTCCGTTGGATATCATCCTGAAGGAAGGGAAGATTTCATCTGTCGAGGCTCTGCCGAACAGCGAAACTCCTTCATTCTTCAGCCGAGCCTCCGAACTTCTTGATGTCTGGAACGGCAAAACTCCCCGTGAGGCTTTAGACATGAAAGTCGACGCAATCAGCGGCGCAACATATTCCTCCTCGGCGATCATCTCCAACGTCAGGACCGGACTCGCGGCTTATGAAGGCGCAGAGGCCTCTACCGACGGATCCACGCCATGGAAAATCTGGATTGCACTCGCTGTGACTCTGGCAGCCTGCATCGTGCCCCTCTTCGTGCATAGCAAAATCTATCATAATGTCCAGTTGATTGCCAATGTCGCTGTGTTGGGATTCTGGTGCGGCCAATTCCTTGATTACGCTCTCATTCTCAAATACACTTCCTCCGGCTTCACCTGGCCGGCAGCGGCCGTGGGCATCGTGATGCTTGTTGCCGCTTTCATCTATCCCATCTTCGGACGTCCGCAGCATTATTGCAACCATATCTGTCCGCTGGGCTCCGCCCAACAGCTGATGTCGGAAATTTGCGGATATAAAATAAAGCTCTCACCGAAGACAATCCACGCGCTCGAATGGTTTCGGCGCATTCTCTGGGCCTGCCTGATGCTATTGTTATGGGCCGACTGTCTTACATCCTGGATTGACCTCGAACTTTTCCAGGCTTTCCAGTTCCGTTCAGCAGCTCCGGGCATCATTATCGCCGCAGCCCTTTTCGTATTGCTTTCGGCGGTTGTCACGCGCCCCTATTGCCGGTTTGTCTGCCCGACCGGTTCCCTTTTCAAACGGGCTGAAAACATCGGTTAAAAATTTAATTTCACGCTACAGATGAAAAATTCCACTTATCTCATCATCCTTCTCGCATTAGGCCTCCTCTTCACCACCTACAAATGGGTTTCGGCTCCGGAGACGGCTGCCGTGAACGTGGAGAACACAACGATCAACGACATAATGACGCGCACGAGCGTACGGTCATATTCAGGGGAGGCGGTAAAAAAAGTGACAGTTGACACGCTTCTCCGCGCAGCCATGGCGGCCCCTACTGCCGGAAACAAACAGCCGTGGCGTTTCGTTGTGGTTAATAACCGGCAGACCCTCCGGACAATCGGCGAGGAATTCGGTTCGATGAAGATGGCCGCTGAGGCCCCCGTGGCCGTGATAATGTGTGGCGAACCTGCAGCGACGTTCCCCGGAGAAGGAGTCGGCTACTGGATACAGGATGTGTCAGCCGCAACGGAGAATCTGCTTCTGGCCGCCCACGCAATGGGACTGGGCGCCGTATGGTGTGGCATCTACCCTATTCAGGAACGCGTTGACAAATTCCGGTCGCTATTATCACTTCCCGAGGATATTATCCCGATGGCCTGCGTCTGCGTCGGTTATCCTGATGGAGAATCAACACCTAAAGATAAATGGAACCCGGAATATATTCACTACAATAAATGGCATTCCCCGACAGAATAAACTTTCAGACTGTGCAACCCACCGCATAGAACGAGACATCCGTTGCGGGAGCCTGCTCGCGAAGACAGTCGCCGATGGAAATCATGGTGCTCCCGGTGGTGCAGACATCATCCACGACAAGAATATGCTTGCCCGCAATTAAAGCCGGGTCAACAACGCGGAAAATTCCCGATGTGTTTTTCAGCCGCTCCTCCATCGAGAGAGAGGTCTGCGTCTTATGGCCTCTTACAGCCTTTATGGCATTCAACACGGGGATTCCCGAGGCGGCCGAAAGGCCGGCGGCAATATGGTCGGTCTGATTATATCCTCTGCGGGCCTTCTTCAGGAAATGCATCGGCACGGGCACGATAAAATCTACATCATCGAGATAGCCCGTGATTCGCAATTCGTCTCCTATTAACTTCCCGAGTCTCCGGCCGAGCGCGGGGAAACCCCTGTACTTCACATCATGCAGCAGCGTGGCCACGTCTGACTCCCTGTTATAGAAGAAATGAGCTCCGGCCCTGCGGAAACGCACGATTCCGGCAAGGCGCTTCTCAACGCCGTTCATCGGAATACGGTGATAATTTGTGCGTGGAAGCCGGGCTATACAAGGAAGACATAAGAACGACTCTCCCCGGCTAAGCCGCACGCCGCAGACATGGCAGACGCGCGGGAAAACCAGGTCGGCCACGGGCCCTATTATCTTATTGACAATCCATCCCATCTCTTGCTATCGTTCGCATCCGCGCCACAGCCTTTGAAGCGAGTCCGCTTTCAAAACCGCGCGAGAGCAGATGCCGGTAAAGCCGCGCGCGGTCGTCGAAATCCTCCAGATCAAGAGTGCGGGACTTTGCAGCGGCAGCTCGCAGCAACGCCTCGATATAATCCTTACGTTCAACGCTCGCGAGCGCCTCATCGATGATTTCCGACGGAATCCTTTTCGCCATCAGTCCGAGGCGAACCTTGTTCCGGCCCCAGGCGGAAAACCTCACCTTGTCGCGGGCATAACTTCCGGCAAATCGCGCGTCATTGATAAAACCGTCAGCACGCAGCCGCTCCACAATCTTTTCTGCATCGGCAGCCTGGATACGCGCCGTCAGGAGCTTCTTGCGTATATCCGCCTCACATTGTTCCGAACGCGCACAAAGTCCGGCCAAACGGACCATCACGGCTTCCGGATCGGGAGCTTTCTCGGTTTTCCTCTTCCTCATGATTTTACACCGGCTGCAAACCTCAACTTCCCTGCCGAATCCTTAATCAGGCGTATCTCCTCAAACCCGGCATCCTCCATATCTTTCTCCACATCTCGCGCAAAGAGAGGATTAATCTCGAAATAGAGCTTTCCGCCCGGGCGAAGCGCATCGGCAGCCACGAGTGCTATCCTGCGATAGAAGAGCGTCGGATCACTGTCGGGCACGAAGAGGGCCGATTCCGGCTCATGTTCAACCACATGCCGCTCCATGTCGGCGCGCTCGCTTTCGGCTATATATGGGGGATTGCTCACGATTATGTCAAGGGAGCTCTCCTCCGGACTCCAGCGGAATATATCCTTTTCCATAAAATCCACCTTCGCAGTTAGCCGCGCTGCATTTTCAGCGGCCACTTTTAATGCCTCCGGAGAAATATCTATAGCCTCCACATTCGGAAAACGTAGATTTCTTGACAGAGCAATCGCTATCGCTCCACTCCCCGTGCCGATATCGAGCACATTCAAATCCGTCTCCGGATTTTCCTTTACGATTATATCAACAAGTTCTTCCGTCTCAAGGCGGGGAATAAGTGTCGCCGGGGTCACCTTGAGGTCCATTCCATAGAATCTCGCCTCCCCGAGCAGATACTGTACGGGGTTGCCTTCCTTCAATCCGTCGAGAAGAGCGCTGAGTTTGTCGGCCATCCATGCCGACAAGGGCCAGTCGGAACGCACCACGAGGTCAGTCGCCGACCACCCTTTCAAAACACTGAATGCAAGACGCGTAATTGCAGCGGCCTCCCTTGCGCCATATTCCGGTTCAATGGCTTTCCGGAGTTCCCGCGCCGCATCCCCGGCCTTCATTCCCTCTGAGAAAATATTCTTCATATTATTATAACGCAAAAAAAGAGATGAGTCACACATCAAATTTTTGACACTTCCATTATGTTAAGGAAGTTGGCAAAGTCAAGCGGAGTGTAGTTCTCAAACTGGCTGTCGTAGCATACGTCGTATATCTCCATGCACAGCCCGAGTTCCACAATATCGCGCCATTTGGATGTCTCAAAAAGGATATTGCCACTCATTATCCCTTCCCTTTCTCCTGACGGTCAAGGCCGTTGATTATGCTTCGGGCAATGACATACGTCTGTTCAAAAGCATTTGAGCGCCCGAGCAAGTGCCTATAATATCATTGACTTCTTTCAGCCGTTTCGGTATGCAATGTATAATCTTTTCCGCCATTATCTCAGTCACTGTCATTAGTCAGCTCATCTTCTATCTCCTCTATGGTAGGAAGTGCCGATGCTACATCGTTGAAAAGTTTTTCCGTTTCATACTGGGCTATTCCCATCGGTTGGGTTATTCCCCTCAGAGCAAACTCAGCCTTTTTATTGCTTTTGCTACGGCAAAGCAAGAGGCCGATCGTAGGCTTATCTTCCGGTGCTTTCACATACTCGTCGACGGCTGAGATATAGAAATTAAGTTTGCTTACAAACTCAGGGATAAACTCAACAGCCTTCAACTCGACCACCACATAACAATGCAGTCTCAGGTGATACATCAGAATATCAATGTAATAGTCATCCCCGTCAACCACAACATTGTATTGCCTGCCGACATAGGCGAATCCATGTCCTAATTCAAGCAGAAATTCTGTCATGCGCTCGGCAAGACGGTTTTCAATGTCTCGCTCATGCTGCAAGGCCATCGTGCCTATGAAACTGAAACTATATGGGTCTTTGAAAGCGTACTGAGCAAGATCCGACTGATAATCTGGTAGGGTTCGTGAAAAATTTGTGATGGCACTACCTACGGCATTAATATAGCCGCTGTTTATTTTTGAAACCATACCATCCCGGCTCCACCCGTTACGGGTCGTTTCAAGGATATAGAAAGCACGTTCCGCGTCTCTCTTGATTTTTGGGAGTAGGGAAATATGATGATACCAGCTAATAGTTGTCAGGGGAATGTCAACATAATTCTTTCCCTCCGCTAATTCTGCAAGGGCCGCTTGCGAAATTGGCAGATCCTTAAATTCTGCAAGTGGCACTTGCAGAATTGGGAAATCAGGATAATTCTCAGCAAACCGTCTCATATAGCGAAGATTTCTCACCGAATAGCCCTTATCATCAGGAAACTTGCGGGTTAAATCCACGGATAACTGTTCGATTACTTGCGATCCCCAGCCAAGTTCTTTTTTCTTTCGTAGGATGTCATTACCCAAGCACCAATACAATGAAAGCATGTCGGTATTCACATGGATAGCTGCATTGAGTTTTGCTTTCTCAATGAGATTCTCAATTTCACTACGCCATTCAATATAGCCATCAGGAAGGCTATGTGTATCAATATCAGCTTTCATAATACAAAATGAATCAAAATTCACCAATAACGCCCAGCAACCCCGACATCACTGCCGGGATTGTTTGTCTTTGACGTAGAATATCCCTAAGTTAAGGCTCCTGACACCACAGACCTTTCCCCAACGTAAAGTATGCACGATTGGGCAGCCCGAGGCACGAGAGCAACTGTGTTAATGTCTGTTTCACATTTGTTTTAGTGCAGGTTAACAGGTGAAAGTATGTATATCAATATTCCAATATTTTTCGAATCTTTTCACTTTTATCATCTGTGATCGGTCTCTAATAATTATTCGATCACAAAAATAGAGGCTGCATCATTTATTTACGATACAACCTCAGTGCTTAACTCGTCGGCGTGTCTAACACGCCAACTCAATTTCTTTTCCTTACGCAGGCTTATTTTGCCAGACGAAGTGTATAATCTCCGGGGCGCGTGGGCAGCTCCAGATCGGCATTCACCATTACGAGGGTAGAATCCGAGTCAACAAGGAAATAAATCGGCGTTGACGTACTTCCGGGCTGGCTGTCCCTGACATCCTGAACAAGTCGGAGCACTTTTTTACCTGCGTTGTCGCTAACCGTAAAGTCACCTTCCGACTTGAAGCTCTTCAGATCGCGATAGCCGGTGAAAGAAGTGCTGTCGGATGCGATATAAGTCTCGATGAGATCATAATCACCATCCGTAAAGTTATGATCATCGTCATAATCAAGGCTCAGCGTATAGCGGATACCATCCGTATCCGCGGCGGGAAGCACTCCCGTATATAATTCCTTTCGGTCTCCCTGCCTGCCACATTTGCCGTTATTGCAAGTCTTATTGCCACACGCTGAGAGTGTCAGCACTGCTAAAGCCGCAGCTGCCACATAAACTGTCTTTTTCATAGTCTTTATTTTGAAATTTGAACTTAATTTCTCGTTTGTGCGGACATCTGTCGATGTCCTGTTCCGGTATTTGAAATATTAACATCATACATCGTGGGAATGTTCAAATCTAATTTTTTCGCGGCAAACAATCCAAACTTCATGATATTTGATTAATTTTGAAGCTAAAACAAACAGCCACAATGAAACTTACAACAAAATCCATCTGCACGAAAATGCTGATTATCCCGGCGCTTGCATTCTCTCTTAATGCGACAGCCGACAACCATCCTCTGCAACAAGCGGAATGCGGAAAAATCGAGCGTATTCTCCTCCCCTCTCCCGAACTGAACGACACGATGACAATCGATGTATGGTTTCCCGAAGGATTCGACACCGACAGGCGTTATCCCGTGCTCTATATGCATGACGGACAGAATCTCTACGACGCCAACACCACATGGAATCATCAGTCGTGGGAAATGGACTCCACCGGCGGCCGACTGATAACAAACGGAGAAACCGACCCGTTCATCATCGTCGGAATCCACAGCGACCCCTCAAAACGCGTCTCTCAGCTCATGCCGAAACGGGCAGTCGCCGATGCCGGGCTTGAAGAACTTATGACTGAAGTCAAACTTAAAGGTCAGAAAGTTCTGGGCGATGAATATGCCGCCTTCGTTGTCAATACGCTGAAACCTTACATTGACGCCAAATTCCCGACACTCTCCGACCGTGAAAATACGAGCGTAATGGGGTCGAGCATGGGAGGACTGATGTCGCTCTACCTGATTTGCGAATATCCCGAAGTGTTCGGAGGAGCAGGATGCCTTTCGACCCACTGGTACGGCTCGCTTGATGCAGCCGACAAGTTCGGGAACGCCATGATGGCTTACGTTGCCGACCGTCTGCCGGATCCGGCAACCCACCGCATCTATTTCGACCACGGCACATCCACAATCGACTATTACTATGGACCCTGGAACACACGCGCCCTGCTTACGGCCCAGGAGAAAGGATACCATTACGGCAAAAATCTCGACAGTTACGTCGATTATGGTGCGCCCCATGAGGAAGCCGCATGGTGCAAACGCGTTGACCGCCCTCTCCGATTCCTTTTTACACCAAAGAAATAATCCCGGTAAGATTTTACGGCGGAAGCATGCCCGGGCATGCTTCCGCCGTAAACCGTTTTGGCGTGAACCTGATTCACGCCTACCTGAATATTTGATTCACGCGTTTTTATTGTGAGTATATGATTCAGCGGACACGACGTAAGCGAAGTCGCGAATCCTGATAAGGGAAGCTGATTGTCAGCAAGTCCGGCGTTTCAAATTGCGCCACAGTTTCCCCGGCCACCGGATTTCCCTCCACATCAAACCATTCCACCCTGAAGACATTCCGGAAAGAGGTCTTTTCAAGCCTTCCCTTCAGCATTCCCTCCTCCCAAGCCTCCGGATTTTTCAATGCCCCGCTCAGATAGACAATGTCGTACCCTCCGGGACGTTCGGCCAAGACCAGACGATACCGGCCTCCGGGACGCATCTTGTTTTCCTCCATTTCCCTGTCGAATTCCTCCCAGAGTCCTTCCATCGGATCCTGCGACCGCGCGAGCCTTTCCATCAATTGAATCACATCCTTGTATGCAACCTCCCGACTTGACAGGCCGCCTCCCGACATGACGACATTGTCGAGTTGAATCTTCCCTCCCGGGACTACCATTATTCCTGCCCCCATGATATTCCCGAATTCCATTCGCAACAACTCTTTATTTTCGCGGTTGCCACCTCTCAGAATCAGACAATCTCCAAACCGACGAATGATAAAACTGTTTTCACCCGTAAAAAAATCAAAACCCGAGTCATACAACTTCGGGCTTTCCTTATCTGCGGCTCTAATGCTTTTCCGTGAGATTTGAAGTCGGGGAGAATCGAACGAGCTTCGCGTGTCATCTATCGTGTTGAACGTTATCCGGAGAGTATCGCCCGACACGTCTGCCAGCCAAACACCCCATCCCGGATGTGCAGTCTTACGAATCTTTCCGCAAGAGTCCGTAAACTGATATTTCTTGCCGGCCTCATTATTGAGATTTCTAACTCTGAACTCAAGCGATTCAAGCCCGGCGACTGTCGGCAACCCGACATTGAGAGTATCAGCAGAAGGATTGGTCAAAGTCAACGGTTGTCCGGGCTCTCCCAACTCCCGGAATCCCCGTGCGCGGTTCAAGAACACCGGTTCGCGCACTCCGGCCTTCGCGCTGGAGATTCCGCCAATGGCAGACACTGCGCCAACTATCGCAAAGATCATTATCACGCCACCTATTATCTTATTGATAAGCCACATCGAGCGAAGATTGAAATGAGCCCTCACCTTATTAATCGCAAAGGTCACGACCCACCACCATGCAAGCGCTCCGACAATGACGGATATGAAACCGACAATATAGTCAAACCAGGTGATTTCCGGAAGAAGAAAGTTGAATCTGGCGAAAAGTCCGATTATAAGAAAGACAATCAATGGATTGGAGAAAGTAAAAAGGAAACCGCTGAGGATATCTTTCTGAGGGGAGGAATCCTTGCTGTCGGGTTTACGCAGAGTCCGCGAGGGGTTCGATCGGAAGAGATAGACGCCGAACACGGCAAGCACGACACTCCCTATAAGCTGAATCACATTCTGATTGCTTTTCAGAAATTCCTCGACAAATGATAGTCCGAATCCGGTGATAAGGCAATATATAAGATCGGAGAGTGCCGCTCCGACGCCTGTATAGAAACCTGTTCGACGCCCCTTCTCAAGTGTACGCTGCACGCACAGGATGCCGACAGGCCCCATAGGAGCCGAAATTATGACTCCTATCGCGAGTCCCCTCCAGAGCATATAGATTATTCCTTCAAGCACTCCCATAGTCAGTTGATGATCAAATATCCTCCGGTGTTTGCAGGAATAACTTCATATCTGCGGAGCCCGTAACGGTCGGACAATGCGGGGCCTGCCGTGGCAACTCCTCCGCGCTCTATTACATCATACACCGATCCGCATTCCGGACATACCGCCTCAGGGAAGGTCTCTGTCGGTTGCATCCTTACCCTGACATCGGGTTGCCGTTCAACCGGACATGACAGATCGAAAGCCACCGGCACGGCCGCCTCCGACGTAAAGGGATTAATCCCGCAGACGAGGAGCACTCCGCCGTACCCGGCAGCCGACCTGTCGAGCCATGCGAACCCGGAGGGTTCATGAAGCTGAGGCACGAACCGACGGGATGAACCGAAAGCTGTCACGCCGTATGCATCCCACATTGCCGTCGGGGAAAGATTTATATTCACGGGAAGCGAAGGAATACGTTCATCATTGACCGTATCACACGACGATAAGGCCACGACAGTAATTATCGCGGCACATATCGCAACCAATTTTTTTTGCAATCCGGGCATTAATTCATGGGCACGGCCTTAAGCATTCCCGCAACTTGCGCCACGAGTTGCTTCATCGGGCCATTAATCATCGGGGCCACAAGGGCCGGCACCTTCAGGTCGACCTCCACCATCGCTCCGCATTCCTGCTCGCTGACGGGACGGATATGAAGCGCCATCGACATTGCCACCGGGGTGCCTACCCCTTCAAGGCGGATAAGAGTCGGCATCTCCAGTTCGGAAAGTCTCATCGTCACCTCTCCGGCCGGGCCGCCGGGGAAACTTATGGTGTCGGCCGTGACCTTCACCTGATCAAGAAGTTCCTTCTTGTCGTCGGGAATCATCTCGGCGGGTGCTCCCTGAAGAAGATTGCCAAGTCCCTCAAGATTGGAGAACTTGTTGAACACCGTTTCCGCCGAGGCGTTAATTATCTCTTCGTTACTCTTATAGTTAGCCATATCTTGTCAAACATATTAGAATTTGCCGGGGACCCAATTTGCGGGATCTTTGCGCCATTCCTCAAGGGCGGCCAGATCCTCTGACGCCACATATTCGAGTTCGGCAGCCGCCTCGATCATCCGGCTGAAGGTTGTCAGGTTCACCACCTGGATGTCATCGTCATGAAGGCGCTTCACCGACGCGGGGAATTCATAGTTGAACACGGCAACCACTCCATCTATCTCGCCGCCTGCCAGACGTATGGCCTCGGCCGCTTTCAGACTGCTTCCGCCCGTCGAGATAACATCTTCAAACATCACTACATGCTGACCCGGACGAAGGCTCCCCTCGATCTGGTTTTCCAAGCCATGATCCTTGGGAGTGTCGCGTACAAAGATAAACGGAATCCCCAGCACGTCCGCTACTATAGCGCCCATAGGAATCGCCACGGTTGATACACTTGCAACAACCTCAGCCTCCGGGAAATACTCAAGTATCGCACGCGCCGCCTCAACCTTGATCTGATTGCGCACATCAGGATAAGACAACAGTCGGCGATTGTCGTTGTAGATTGGTGAATTCCAACCCGAGCCCCATACAAAAGGCATGTCCGGCTGGAGCTTGATGGCATTTATCTGAAGCAACTTCTCAGCCAGCGTTCGTTCGCGATTCTTCATAATACATTAGATTTCTGTTACAAAATTAACCCTCTGAGTCTAATTTCCAAAATATTTCTCCTATTTTTACGGCTCCCCGGTAAGGATAATCCGGCCGTCGCGACTCAACAACCCCTCCTCAAGAAGGCTTTCCGAAGGGATATCCACCGTCACCACTCCCTCCGAATAGGGGGCGATCTCGTATGGGTCATAGCTGAACGTCAACCCCTCGGTGGTGATGACAAATTGCGACGCGACATCGACCCGGGAAGGATTCACAAGCAGTTCGACCTCCGATTCCTTCAGGGCCGCCCGGATTAGCCGGAGTAGCTTATTGCGATAACCGGGATTCATCAGGTCGTCAAGACTAAGAATCTTTCCCTCAGGCAAATAATAGTTTACATACCCCACACTCTTGTTCCCATGGGCCGCTCCATAGAAATATCCGCTCCTGTCGCATTCGAATGTGACCACACGCGGACTGACCAGCGAGGCCGACATCTCCGATTCGATAAAACTCAACGGCGAAACTTCGGAGGGTTGAAGATTGCTCAGTCGCACGGAATCCTGACCAATCATCGGCACCGGATTCCGATCGCCGTCAAACGACACCCGGGCCATTCTCATCAAAGAATCGCGAAGATTCCGGATGCCTCCCTCTCCAAGACTTTTAGGTAGAATCCCTTCTCCTGTATAGCGAATGTATCGCCCGGCAGGATTCTCAAAAGTGTCGGCGGTAGTATATTCTCCAACAAGATCGAACGTGTAGGACTCGAAATTAAGATTCTCATTCACGACCTGACGCTCAGGCACAATTATTTCGCGGGCTTTCTCGCGCCTGCCGCAACCGGTAAGGATTGCCAAGGCCCCCAGGGCCATCATAACTGTCCGAAACGGGCTCACAATTTTATTCATCTTATGTAACACATTTCTTGTAATACACGTTAGAACACATTTCGGCCCGCAAGTGTTCACCAGCTTCCGCCGGCTCCTCCACCCCCGGTGGAGCCGCCTCCGAAACCTCCGCCGAAGCCGCCCCCGAAACCACCTCCGAAGCCGCCTCCGCCGCCGCGATTGCGTCGGGAGGCCGCCGCTATTCCTGCCGCTGCAGCAAGCGCCGCAGCATCCTCCTTACGCGGAATCCGATAATTATCCCTCCGGACATAATGGCAGAATTTACATTCATATTCCCGTGTGCCCAGTCCCTCGGACCGCGTGGTTGCCGCTTTATTGACTGTATCACGGGCCAATGACATCGCCACCGTATGACAATTCGGACATTCCTCATATTTATGTTGACGTTCGCGATAGGCCAGTGTCTCCATATTGTGACATTTCGGACACTCCCACACATCATAGTCCACCGTCTTCAGCCGCTCCTCAAGATCCTGCGACGCCGAAAGTCGCGCATTATCCTCATCCTCGGAAAGACGGTGCATCTTCGTTCTGCATTTAGCGCACCGGTGCGCCCCTACACGGTAATGCCGGTAGATAAGCCATGCCGGAATAAGAAACAACAAACCCCAGCCTAACGAGAAAACGGCTATCACGACATACGCCGGCAAGGAATTTCTCCAGTTCAACGCACGGTGATAACGGTCTTTCTTCCGATTCCTAAAAAGATCGGTGCAGAAGAGTATGCCCCCGATTATAATTGCAAGTATGCCGACCCATCTGACGAGCGACTTGATCACGCCGGAGTCAAGCGTATTAAGGCTCGACATTGCCGAATCCGGCTGTTCGGAGCGAAGTTCGGCCGCCACCGACGGATCTTCGAGAGCGCCGGCGATCAGTCCGACCGCATCCGAAACCGCCTTATCAAGATTCTCCTCGCGCATTGCCGGAATAATCGCCCGCCTCACGATTCCCGAACAGGCGGCGTCGGTCAGCACTCCCTCCACGCCGTATCCGGTCATTATGAAAGCGGTCCGGGAGCCGGGAGAAATCATCAGGAGCAGACCGTTGTCTTTATCCTTCTTTCCTATTCCCCAGAGAGTGAACAGGCTCTCACACCAGTCTGCCGCCTCCTCATCGCCGATTGACGGAGGGATAGCGACAACGACCTCGCATGTGGTCCGCTGTCGGAGTTCGCCTAATTTTGCATTGACGCTCGCCGTTGTCGACGCCGACAACAGATGGGCAGGATCTGAAATATAGGCCGAACGATCGGCAACCTGCACATTCGGCATCATCTTCGGAGTATAGACCTCCTCGCCGGCAATCATAACTACAGCCGGGAAGATCATTGTCAGAATAACAAGGAATATTCTCAGTTTCTTTTCCATTTTTATAAAGAAGTTATACCGCCGGTTTTATAAAGAAGTTATACCGCCGGCAACGAATGGCCGTTGAGTTTGCGGAAGAGGTCGAGAGCGTAGACATCGGTCATGCCCGAAACATGGTCCAGCACACTTTGCAGGCGTTCGTAAGGGGATTCAGCCCGAGTGTCATATTGTCCGGGGACGATGCTTAGCAACAGGCGCGAATAGTTCTTGTCGGGATTCATCACGGCCTCCGTGAGACTTTCAAGAAGCGAGGATATGATGCGGTTGCCGGCAAGCTCAATGTCGACCACATCCGGAGCATTGTAGATATAGGCGTAGGCCGTGCGCGAACACTCGGCGTATGCCTCGCGGAGTCTCGGCTCGGAATGGGCAATCAACGGGGCGCGGAACTCTCCCTTGAGAATACTATCCTCGTTTGCAAGGAAAGCCTCGGCGCAACTTGTCACCAAAGCATTTATAACAATTGAACGCAGATAACCGACCTTCTCGTTCGGGTCAGCAAGCCGCGAAACCGAACCCTCCGCACGCTCGCGCTCCTTCCGGTCGAAAAAACCGAGAAGCAAGTCCATCACATCCCCCCGGGATAAAATTTTCAGCTTATGAGCATCCTCGATGTCCATTATCTGATAGCAGATATCGTCGGCCGCCTCCGTGATATGGACAAGAGGGTGACGGACGAAGCGCCCCGGCTCAATCTCGGGAATCCCGAGCTCGCGTGCCACCCGACGGAAAATCTCCTCCTCCGACCTGAAAAATCCGAATTTACCCTCCTTGCCAACCTTGCCCGCATAACTCGACACGTATGGATATTTCACAATGGAGGCGAGTGTCGAATAGGTCATTGCCATTCCCCCGGGACGTCGTCCCGCAAACCTATGGGTTAACAGACGGAATGAATTTGCGTTTCCCTCAAAGTTTATAAAGTCGTCCCATTCGGAACGATCGAGCAAGGCCGCATATTTCTGGCCTCCGCCTTCGCTGAAAAAGGTCGAAATCGTCTTCTCTCCGGAATGTCCGAACGGGGGGTTTCCCAGATCATGACAAAGACAAGCCGCCGCCACAATATCGCGAAGATCATCGAAACGGTCGGCAAACTCCTCCCCGGCATACTTTGACTTCAATCCGAGCGCCACTTCATGGGCCATCGACCTCCCGACCGACGAGACTTCAAGACTGTGGGTCAGACGGTTGTGAACGAAGATGCTTCCCGGAAGGGGGAACACCTGCGTCTTGTTCTGCAACCTCCGGAAAGGAGAGGAAAAAATCAGACGGTCGTAATCGCGCTGAAAATCCGATCGAGTGTGAGGTCTCGGATCGTGATACTCCTCCATTCCCAGGCGTTTGTCGCAGATAAGCCTGCTCCATTCCATAGTCGTTGCCATACTCCGGTTACGATTTGTGACGGTTATGTTGTTAAATAAGCAAAATTAATCATTTGCAATAATATTCCACACGGTTTCGTTAAATAAACGTGTTTTCTAATGATATTTCAGACTCCTTCATCCGCAGAAGCGGCGTCCGCCGACGCCGGGTTCTCTCGCTCCTCCTGATTCTCCTCGCAGTTCTGATCCAGGGAGGTTTCGCGGTGTATGCCAAGCCGGGCGACAAGATTCTCAACCGTCCGTACGCCGACCTTAAACGCTGGCATCTCGGGTTCTCGATCGGAATGAGTCTTCAGGATTTCCGTTTCATTCATAACGGCCATGACTTCGGCAACGGCGAACAATGGTTTGCCGAAGTGCCCTCCCTCTCCCCGGGCATAAATGTCTCCGTGCTCGCAGATCTCCGGCTTCATCAGTATTTCAACCTTCGCTTCTCTCCGGGAATGTCATTCGGGAGCAAAAATGTCCATTTCTTCTCCCCCACTCTCGGAGAAACCCGCACACAGGATATAAAGAACGTCTATGTCCTCCTCCCGCTCGACCTGAAGATTTCCGGCGACCGATATCATAATTCTCGCCCTTACGTGACGGTCGGAGCCATGGGAGCCTTCGATGTAGGCAAAAAGCCTAACGACTATCTGAAATTAAAAACTCCCGACGCATATCTTACGTTCGGGCTCGGATGCGATTTTTATCTGCCTTACTTCAAATTCATCCCGGAAATCAAATTCTGTTTCGGACTCGCCGACATCCTGCAGCGCAATCGCCCCGACCTCGAGGACGACGACCAGACGATGAAAATCACGCAGTCGCTCAAAAAAGTGAAATCGAACATGGTCATGATCACATTCTATTTCGAATAACGTGATGAAAAGAAGCCTTCTTTCCGCCTGCCGGATTCCGGCCCGAATTCTTCGGGGATTGTCTGTGCTTGCCTGTCTGACGGCAATCGCATTGTCCGCCTCGGCCCAGGGAGATGCCCAGATGACCCAATACTGGGCCGTCCCCGCATTCTACAATCCCGCATATTCAGGTCAAATCGACTACATCCGTATTCGCGGAGGCGCCAAATTGCAATGGATTGGAATCTCCAACGCTCCTCGCTCTTTCCTCGCCACGGCTGACATGCCCGTAAAGTTAGGGAAGAAACAGCGCCTTGGCGTGGGAGTCAATTTCCAACAGGAATCCCTCGGACTCTTCAGCAATCTCCTCGTCGGAGCCCAGGTCAGCTACAAACTGAATCTTCTTAAAGGGGTCTTTTCGATAGGACTTCAGCCGGCCTACTATAACTCTAAATTTCGCGGATCGGATGTCGTGCTTCCCGACGGCGACGACTATCATCAACCCTCCGACGAAGCCATCCCGACCACAGACGTGACCGGCAACGCCTTCGACCTCTCCGCCGGAGTCTCCTACTCCCACAAATATTTCAACATCGGACTCTCTTGCCTCCACATCCTCGAACCGACCGTCGAACTCACTAAAGAGTCGGCTTCCGAAACGGAAACAGCCCAGTATATGACCGTGCTCCCGCGCCAGCTATATTTTACGGCCGATGGCAATATTCCGCTCCGGAACTCGTTATTTTCATTGCAGCCCTCGATGCTCGTACGCACTGATTTCCTCAACTTTTCAGCCGAACTCACCATGAGGGCAACCTACAACAGATTCCTCTCTTTCGGAGTAGGTTACCGATACAATGATGCGGTGAGCGCCATGGTGGCTGCGGAGTTCAAGAACTTCTTCCTCGGATATGCGTATGATTACCCGCTCACGCCGATAGCCAGAGCATCCTCGGGAAGTCACGAAATTGTGGCCGGCTACATCATCAAGCTCAATATGGGCGACAAGAATAAGAACCGACATAAATCAATCCGCATCATGTAGCCCCGGGCTCCGCAAGCCGGAACTCCTTATCGACATGAAACGTAAACCAAGACTCAGAATACAGACATATATGAGAAACATAAGATCTACATACGCTTCCGGTCTTTTCGCAACCGTGGTGCGGGGCGTGGCCTTTATGGTCGTGCTCTTCTCCATGGCCTCCTGCGCCGGAATGAAACGCAGCGGCGCCGGCGGTGAAGTGACCGGTGTCGGAGGCGCTTCCTTTGCCGAACCGACCCCTTACGGCATGGTCCTCATCGACCGCGGATCCATCGCTATGGGCCCGGCGGCAGACGACTCTGTGGCCGGAATCCGGAAAAAC
>CAMWRW010000032.1 GCA_947176755.1 uncultured Porphyromonadaceae bacterium | reverse complement strand
GGAGTCGTGGTCGGCTTCTGTGATGTCGGCTTCGACCCCACGCACGTGAATTTTCTTAACGAAGAGGGGGAGACGCGCGTGGCCCGATTCGTGATTTACGATGAATACAACGGCAAGCGCGAAGTGCTTGCCACTCACGAAGAGATGTCGGATCGAGGCACGGATTTCGATGGTCATTTTCATGCCACTCATGTTGCCGGCATCATGGCCGGCGGGGGAGGGCGGAGTCCCTATAAGGGAGTGGCCACAGATGCCCGCATCGTGGCCACCACCTCGAACCTGACTGATTTCGGAATCCTCTGCGGGCTTGAAGATGTGATTGATTACGCTCATGAAGAAGGGCTTCCCGCCGTGGTCAATATGTCGCTTGCCAATCACCTCGGGCCTCATGACGGCACATCTCTCTTCTGTCGCTGGATAGACCTGGCCTCGGAAGAGGCGGTGATTGTGATATCCTCCGGGAACAGCGGAGCGATCTCCTCGTCGCTTGTCCATAAGTTTGATGAAGCCGCGACTCCGGTGAGAGTTCGGGTTCATACGGGCGACTGGATGCAGTTTCATGTCGAGGGTGGCGTTGCCGCCTGGAGCGACGACGCCTCTCCGCTGACCGCGCGACTGATTATCTACGATGGCACGGCAGGACGCGAACTCTATTCATATCCGGCAGTAAGCAGCGAAAATGGATATTGGAGTGTGGATTCCGACTCCGACGAAGAGATGGCGAAATATTTCAACGGCAGCGTCGAAATAATCGGCGAACTTGACTCGGCGAGCGGCCGCTCGGTCGTGACGGCTTGGTTCGCGACCGACACTGAAGTTCATAGCGGCTCGGGGAATTGGGCTCGCTATACATTTGCCCTTGAAGTGGCAGGCGAGGCAGGCCATACGGTTTACGTCTATTCCGATGGTGCCGGAACGCGTCTCACCACCTATCCCGGCTATACGGATGCCAACGCGCAGATGTCGATCAATGATCTTGCGACGGCCAAGACGGCGGTGACAGTCGGGATGTATGTCAACCGCGACCGTGTCCCGCTTCTCGGCGGAGGAGAATCCGTGTCGCCGGACGCGACCCTGTCGGTCAATCCCCGGTCAAGCTACGGCTTGCTCGCCGACGGTCGCGTTCTTCCGCTCACGGTCGCCCCGGGATCGAATGTAGTTTCCTCGATGAGCCGGCATTATCTCCGACGCTATCCGGAGACAATCGGCTCGTGCAGCTACGAAGAATTCGGAGCCATGGGAGATTCAAAAAATGGCAATGAAGAACCCTATCGCTGGATTCCCTATCACGGCACGTCGATGTCGGCCCCATACGTTGCGGGCTTTATAGCCACCTGGTTGCAGGCTTCTCCCGATCTCAACAGCGAGACAATCCGGGAGATAATAGAAACGTCGAATCGCCATGACTATCCCAATCCCGACGATCCCCATCACGGCAAAGGATGGTTTGATCCCAAAGCCGGGCTCCAACAAATTCTCGCCCGGATCACAGTCGGACTTATTCCCGACACGGATGAATCCGGCCCGCGGATGAGTGTTTCCGGTAAAACCGTCGAGATATGTCAACCTTCCGGCATAGAGAGCGAATTGCACGTTTATGACATGTCGGGGCGCAGGATAATGGCGCGAAAGATAACGACGGTGATGGAGAGTGTAGAAATACCGTTCGGCGCCGGAACCTACCTGCTGGAGCTTTCCGAAACGACCGGCCGATACCGACCCCGGACAATGAAAATCCGTCTCTGACGGTTTCTCGTCAGCATAGAAAAAACACGGAGGGCATCTTTTTTCGGGATGCCCTCCGTGCATGTATATAATGGAAATATTACAATATACTTATTCTTCAATCAGGACAGTAGGAAGATAAGTTTTGGTCACGGGGTCTCCTTCCAGTGTCCCTGCCGAACTTATCCATGCGGGAGTGAATTCCAGTCTTAATTCTTCTTCATTATAGGTTGTCACAAAAATGCATGCACTCCACCAATGAAGATCGTTGTCGGTAACATTCTGCAGCCCGCTCACCAACATTGTAAGGTTTCCCTTTTGCGGATACATGGTCACAGTACCATATTCCTTATTGTTCGTTATCGTCCCGTTGAGCGCTCTGACAAGGACTTCAAATGATGAGACGCCTCTTTTCGCAATATTATTTGTTGCAAAATTAAGCCATACGACCCATCTTGTTGATTTTCCGCTGACAAAAGCCTGAATTGTAGAGGCTTTTAGTTGGAAATCATAGGAGGATCCGCTTGAAGTCCCTCCGCTGTTCCCCAAGCCTGAATTCCCTGATCCGGAAGAAGCCAGTCCCGGCCAGCAAAAAGGTAGCCATTCGTCGATGAAGGTGTAGTCTTCCGAATTATAGGTGCGTCTTGAATATTTTGTGCCGGATGAATCTTCAAGAGCATCTCCATTTGAGGTAAGTTTCAGGTCTTCACGTGAACCCTCAAACCATAGGGTAGTAACACGGCCCGACATCTCGTATGTGAACGGATAGCCTTTCTTGTCGGAGGTGTGAGAACCGGCCACATAATCGAAATTGTAATGGTAGATGCACTTGATTCCGTGTTCGGAGTCAAGAAAATAATACAACGTGTTCCATTTGTCGCGTTCCGCTCCCGCAACATCGGGATCAATCCAATACTCGCTGTCACCTATTGATTCCCATACGAACGACTTCAAATCTGTCGATTCGAAGTCTGAACCATCCGAATCAGAGCAGGATTGGATAGTTACGGACATCAGAAATAGAGTCAAGATGAAAAGTAGCGATTGTAGTTTCATGTTCACAATATTTTGTTAAATGTCAATTTCTGAGTAAATCTCCAGACCATGTAAAAGGCCATTATATTTATATTGACATCCAAGGTCATATACGAGCCCAAGGTATAGTTTCCCAAAGCGGAGAGTAACCAATGTGGTAAGGAAAATACCTCCGGATATTACTATTGGTTTTTCCGTTGAAAATCAAGATTTAATGTGATCTTGTCAGTTTCCCCGGCAGCCGCTTGAAAATGCATGCAAGTTTGTGTTAATGTCAAATGATAGTGTAACCCTTCCCCCTGCAAATGGCACACTTCCCCGAGCCGTTGCAGAGGTTGCACGTCTTTTGAGTCGCGGGATTTGTCCCTGATCCGAAACATTGCCAGCATTCACCCGTTTCATCGCAAGACTTACAAGGGTAACGATGGCTATCAGTTCCACTTCCGGAGCTTGAATTATCATTGCCGCTTGAACTACCTCCTCCGGATTCTGTTGAGGATGGCATGACAATATTATAGAAGACTTCGGGTGAAATTCGCCTGAATGAATAAATATCCAATCCCTCCAGTATCAGGGAATCCTCGGTGTATCGTAACACGTATACTTTATCGCGCCACGAATAATCAGGACTAAAGAACTGAAAGTAGCCGACTTGAGAGGTCCAGTTAACATAACACTCCGGTGATGGCGCTCCGATATGCCAAAGTCTGTAAACATTATCAAGAGAAGACGTACTTGGCAGCCCGAATTCAGCAGCGGAAACTATTTCCAATGCCAGATCTTCTGCATCGCATACCCAGTAACCGCGGATGGCGATTTCCTCAGCTTCCGGTTTATCTTTATCTTCTGTGCCGCATGAACACAAAACGAATCCGAGCAAAATGGAGGTAACGAGAAATGTCAATGACTTTTCCATATTATATTGGGTATTATGATGTTGGTTTTTGTTCTGATGCAAAGGTATAAAAAATTTCATAACAAACCTACTACATAGCAAAGTTTGGGTATCGGAAAGAGGGGCATGACTCCAGAGTCAGCATAAGGAAATGGATGTCAGTGTAGTCGAGTATTTTACACTATTTAATTTTGTTTTCTGTAATATTATATAGTAGGATACGTAATGTCGACAGAAGTTTTCGACGTGTGTTCATAGAAAGCATCGCGGAGGATATAAAAAACTTGTTGAATCAATAGGAAACCAAAAAAATATTGTAATTTTGCATTGACTCTCCGAAAAATATGAGAAGACCTCCAGAAGGTCAACGTGAGATGTGATGGAAAAGTCGCCTGCTCAAACCTATTCCATTCTATCCGGATAATAAATACGGAAAATATTTAAACTAAAACAACATAAAATCAAACGTTTAAAAAATGAAAAATTTTTTGACCTACCTGACAGCTTTCATGATAATTGCTGTCTCTACGTTGCTGGTTTCCTGTGGAGATGAGCCATCCGGATCGAAAAGTAACGGAGGATACGGCGACCTGAAGGGAAATCTGATAGCCATTGGATTAACGCGTGATGTCACCTACACTTCCGCTGTGCTTCTTGGTACGGTTGCCTTCGATAAAATAACGAGTGACCATACATACGGGATTGTATATATGGAAGAATGTGAGAATCCTGATTTTGATTACAATCTTAATCTTATTGATGGAGGTCATAGCGACAAGAACGCCAAATATGAGTATGTATGTATCTCCGAGCGTGTCACATCCTCAGCGTCCGATGGAAAATTTGAGAAGCAGCTCGTAGATCTAAAGCCGGCCACCACCTATTACTATCGCGCCTATGTCCGCGTGGGACAGAATGTAAATTATTCCGATGTGGAGAAATTTGTCACCACGGATCCAATGCCGGAAATCACGATGTCAACAGGGGAAGCGACGGATATCTATGCTGTGTCCGGCACGATGAACGGTTTTGTTAACGTCGGCAATCTGATGGATGTAAATGAAGCTCAGTTCTATGGTTTCATCTTTACTACATACGAACAGCTAAACGATCCTGCAAAACTCAGTTATGAATATTACAATGAATGGAAGGCCAACCATTACGAAACCGATGAAGATATTGAAGCTCCCGAGGAAGTGACCACTGACAAGAATCTAAACGGTCGCATCAGCCGCGATCTGAAGAATCTTATCCCCGGCACAACATATTACTATCGCACATTCTTCCGCTGGAATGGTAAATATTTCTATAGTCCGGAAATTAAAACTTTGAAAACTAAGGGGCTGGATGAAATTACGGTAGGCACTAATCCTGCCACCGCCGTGACTGGCAAGACGGCTACGTTGAACGGAACATTCCCTTATTCACTCGTCGGCCTGGAAAAGGTGACATGTGGATTTATGATTTCGAAAGTGTATTCCAATCCTTCCGAATTCAATATGGAAAATGAGTCTGTGTCAGAATGGGCTGATAGGAAGGGCTCGAATAGCGAAGTGTTCTACATTCAGGGCTCAACCACTAATAAAGATTTCAGCGTGACGATTAGGGATCTTGAATCAGAGACAATTTACTATGTTTGCGCATACATTTATCTCGGAACGTTTAACGGTAAACCGATGTATGTCTATGGACCGATCCAATGGTTCAAGACCGAGGCAACCGAAAACGAGAGTAATATTAATGTATGGTCTGATGGTCAGTATCCTTGGAGACCTGATGGCTATGGATATTGGTTTTCGACTAATCGTGGTATAGACAATTCACAATCCCGCCTTTATGTAGACGTTAATCACAAGGCAGGCCAAAAGCTTACATTCTTATTGATAGTAAGTTCCGAATCGGGATACGATGGAGTGAGGATTTCTTATGATCAATTCACGTCCGGATTATTCAGTGGAGCATACGAGGATAACTACTCGATAACATTCAGTTCGACCGGCACGACGACAATCATTATTGATTATGTGAAAGACTCCAGTTCATTCGCGGGTGATGACATGGCTATTGTCGGGGAGTTTTCACTCCAATAATCAACAAAAAGAGTTTTATTAGGTATATATGGGGCTTCGGATTGCACGGATTCGAGGCCCCTTTTTCATTGCATGAGAGGCGGGGCGGTGATGATTTTTTCTGATTTTATTTGGAGTTGGATGTTTTTTCGGGGATATGCATTATATTTGTAGTCGGGAGCTCCGGATGAGCTCCGGATAAAAGCGATTGTCGCCTATGGAAAGCAGACGCAAAGCCACCGAGCTGTCAGTAGCCGGAGTAGAAGCCAACCGCCGCGTTCTCGAACTTCTGCATCAGAAATTCGGGAGTGCGTCAGCGGCCGGCACGGAAATCATCAATCTGGAGGCCATTCTGAACCTTCCAAAAGGAACGGAACATTTCGTTGCCGATCTCCACGGGGAGGTCGATGCGTTTCGTCATATCCTTAAGAATGCCTCCGGAAATATCAAACGCAAAGTTCAGGAAATTTTTGCCTCGACGTTGAGCACGGAGGATATCAATCAACTTTGTGCGCTTATCTATTATCCGGAGCAGAAACTCCAGATTATTGCCGAAGAACATCCTGACCCCGATAACTTCTACAACATCACGCTCCATCGGCTGGTGAGCGTGCTCCAGAGCGTGTCGTCGAAATATACGCGCTCGAAAGTGCGCAAGGCTCTTCCGAAGGAATATTCATATATTATCGAGGAACTTCTTCACGAGACCCCCTCCGGCGAGAGCAAGCAGGCCTATTATTCCGGGATTGTAGAGACCATCATCTCGATAGGTCAGGCGGCAGACTTCATAACTGCAATCTGCAATGTTATCCAGAAGCTGAGCATCGACCGGCTTCACATCCTCGGCGATATCTATGACCGGGGTCCCGGGGCTCACCTCATTATGGATACGCTATCCTCCTATCGGGATTTCGACATACAGTGGGGCAATCATGACGCGTTGTGGATGGGGGCGGCCGCAGGCAACGACGCCTGCATCGCCAATGTGTTGCGCATCGCTCTCCGTTACGCCGACACGGTCACGCTTGAAGAGGGTTACGGAGTCAATCTTCTTCCGCTCGCGACGTTCGCGATGGACACGTATGCCGACGACCCGTGTGAGGTGTTCCGTCCCAAAATCACCCCCGGTTCGCCGGGCGACAATGTGAAGAGTCGCACGCTTCTGGCGAAGATGCACAAGGCTATTGCCGTCATTCAGTTCAAACTTGAAGGAGCGTTAATCGACTCCCATCCGGAATGGAAGATGGAAAACCGGAGGCTTCTTTCGGCGCTTTCTCCCGATTTTCGGAGAGTCACGGTGAATGGAAAGGAGTATGATATGCTCGACAATCAATTCCCGACGATAGATCCGGCAAGCCCTTACACCCTGACCGAAGGCGAGCAAGACCTCATAGCCAAACTCCGCCGATCGTTTTTGATAAGCGACCGTCTTCAGAACCACATCGGAATTCTTTTCGACCACGGTTGCCTCTACAAGGTCACCAATTCCAATTTGATGTACCATGCCTCTGTTCCGCTCAATGCCGACGGCTCACTAAAGGAAGTGTCGTTGATGGGAACGCTCCTTAAAGGAAAGTCTCTCCTGAAGGGACTCGGCCGACTGATGAGGCTTGCCTTCGATCCGGAGGCCGACCCTGTCCACAGAAATTATGCGCGCGACTATTATTGGTATATCTGGTGCGGGCCGAATTCGCCGTTGTTCGACAAATCGGCTATGACCACGTTCGAACGCTATTTCATCGCTGACAAATCGACTCACACGGAGGAGAAAGGGAATTATTACCGACTTCGCGACGATGAGAAAGTCTGCGACATGATTCTTGATGAATTCGGAGTCGGCGGGGAACACCGACATATCATCAACGGCCATGTTCCCGTAAAAGCGGGCAAGGGGGAGAGTCCAATCAAGGGAAACGGAAAGCTGATGGTGATCGACGGGGGGTTTTCAAAGGCATATCATAACACGACCGGGATTGCGGGATATACGCTCGTTTACCATTCACGGGGATTCGTGCTTGTTCAGCATCAGCCGTTTGAGTCTGTCGACGACGCCATCCGCCGGGGCACGGACATTGTCTCCACCACGCAGCTCGTGGAGATGAGCGACCACAGGATGCGCGTCCGCGACACGGATAAAGGAATCGAGCTTCAGGAACAGATTGATGAACTCCGCCAGCTGCTCTACGCTTACCGCATCGGAGCAATCGGAGGCCAATAAGAAAAAGAATCAATTATACCCAAAATATAGACACGATGATAAAAAAAATAATTGGCCTGGCGTTAGGACTTCTCGCCGGCACTGCTGCCGGGACGGAAGCGAAAACCGCCAAGCAGCCGATTTCGACTGTCGAGCCCCCTTACTGGTGGGTTGGAATGGCAAACGACACGTTGCAGTTGATGATAAAGGGCCCTGATATGGCGCAGGCCACCTTCTCGGTAAACTATCCCGGAGTTAGCATCGCGGAGCAGGTGAGCCTTGACAGCCCTAACTACAAGTTCCTTTATCTCACGGTCTCGTCCGACGCGAAGCCCGGGAAAGTGGCGCTCGACTATAAGGTTGGAGGAAAAAGTTTCAGTTATCCTTACGAGCTGAAGGCCCGCGATCGGCGCGCCGAGGAATATCGGGGTTTCGATGCTTCCGACGTGCTCTATCTTCTGATGCCCGACCGGTTTGCGAAGGGGATGCCCGACAGCGACAAGCTCTATGAAGGGCTCACTCATCCGGTCCGTCCTGACCGCAAGAACCCGAACGGCCGTCACGGCGGCGATATGCGGGGCATCCGTCAACATCTCGACTATCTCGATTCGCTCGGAGTGACGGCTCTCTGGGTTTGTCCCGTGCTTGAAAATGATATGCCGGGCGGCTCTTATCACGGATATGCTACGACCAACTATTACCGGATTGATCCGCGCTTCGGTTCGAACGAGGAATGGCAACTTCTTATCGAGGAGGCCCATAAGCGCGGGCTCAAGGTTGTGATGGATATGATTTTCAATCATTCCGGCTCGTCGCATCCCTGGATGGAGGATGCTCCGTCGGCCGATTGGTTCAATCATCCCGACGCGACGGAGATGACCAATTACAGGCTGACCACCGTCCACGATCCCTACGTCTCCGACTATGATCTCGACCACACGGTCAACGGATGGTTCGTGCCTTCGATGCCCGACCTCAATCAGCGCAATCCTCATCTGATGCGCTATCTGACACAGAACTCAATCTGGTGGATTGAATCGTCGAAAATCGACGGAATCCGGATGGATACATATCCATACGCCGACATGAAGGGAATGGCATCCTGGGCAAAGGATGTTCTCGCCGAGTATCCCAATTTTAATATTGTCGGTGAGTGTTGGTACGGCAACGAAGCCGGGTCGGCCTTCTGGCAGAGCGGCAGCAAGATAAATCCGGTTGACACGCATCTTCCGACCGTGATGGATTTCTTCTTCATCCTCAACGGACGGAAGGCTTTCAACGACCAGACAAATCCCTGGAGCGGACTGAACGCTGTCTACGACCATCTGGCCAACGACTTCCTTTTCCCCGACCCCCAGAAGATCCTGACCTTCCTCGACAATCATGACACCGACCGCTTCCTGGCCGAACTTCCGGAGGATCTCGGAGCGTGGAAGCAGGCGCAGGCTTTCCTGTTGACCTCGCGCGGCATTCCGCAGATTTATTACGGCACGGAGTTGCTGATGAACGGATCGAAAGAGGGTTCCGACGGATATGTGCGTCTTGATTTTCCCGGAGGATTCCCGGGCGATGAGACTTCGGCTTTCACGCGCGACGGACGCACCGACCTTCAGAATGAGGCTTGGGACTTCTTGTCGAAAATCCTTCACTGGCGTCGCGGAGAGGCCAACGAAGTGATAGCGAAAGGCTCGCTGAAGCATTTTATGCCTCAGAACGGAATGTATGTCTATCAGCGTAAACTGGGTGACAAAGAGGTAATCGTTTTGCTCAACGGCAACGATGCTCCCAATGAGGTGAGCATGGAGCGCACGCTTGAAATTCTTCCATACGGCAGAAGACTGCATGATGTGGTGTCCGGAGAGGATGTCTCCATAGAGAAGAATATGACATTCAGCCCGCGCCAGATAATGATATTGCAGAATTTCTAATGACAGAAAATCAAAAATCATCTCCGACCCCGCATCGCGGCCGCTTCGCCGCGATGTGGGCCGACATGCTTAATAGAGCCCACAATCTGCCGAACCCCATAAAGCTCGTGATGATAGCGACATTAATCGGCTTGCTGGCCGGCATGGCGGCCGTGGCGCTGAAAGCCCTTGTCGCCCTGCTTGAGCATTATTTTTTCAAACATCTGAATGCCGAAAGGGCCAATTTCCGTCTGCTGATATATCCGTTGGCCGGAATCCTTCTGACATCGATCTATCAGCGGTATATCACCCGCCAGGATTGTTCGGGAGGCACGGCCATCATGAAGCGCAAACTGATGGCAGGCGATTATCATTACCATACCAACACGATCTTCAACTCGATAATCGGGTGTGCGATGACAATCGGGTTCGGGGCCTCGGCGGGAACGGAGGGTCCGGTAGCCTACAGTGGAGCGGCGATCGGGGGCAAGCTGAGCCAGTGGTTGAAGATTTCCCCCGAGTGGACCCGTCTGCTGATAGGCATCGGAGCCGGGGCCGGAATTGCGGGTATCTTCAAGGCTCCGCTCGGAGGGGCGCTCTTTACGCTGGAGGTTATCCAGATGCCTATGACGACAATCTCGGTGATAGCTCTTGTGCTCGCCTGCCTGATGGCCACAGGGGCCGCTGAGGCTTTCAGTGCGTTCAGCATCGACCTCCCGATCTCAAAGTTGCCGACGTTTGAGCCATCGACACTCGGATGGGTAGTGCTTCTTGCCCTGATATGCGGATTCTACAGCGTCTATTACAGTTATACCCAGCGAGTAACCAAGAAATTCTTCATGTCGATAGAAAATCCCTGGGCAAAGAATATCATTTCTGGAGTCGGGCTCTCGCTTCCATTGTTCCTGCTTCCCGCCTTGTTCGGGGAGGGAACGTCGATGATAGCGACAATTCTTAACGAGCGTCCCCTGAATCTTCTTGCCTACGGGCCGTTCGCCTATATCGAGGTCACATGGGTGGCAATGATGATAGCGGCGGGGGGAATCCTCATTGTGAAAGGGGCGATGGTGGCCGCCGCTAACAATGGCGGCGGAGTTGCCGGAACATTTATGCCGACGCTATTCGCCGGCTGTCTGCTTGGATATGTGTTCGCCACGTGTGTGAATCATTGGGCCGGCGCGGATCTCCAGGTGTGGTATTTCGCCCTCGTCGGAATGGGCGCCGTGATGGCCGGTACGCTTGAAGCTCCCTTGATGGGGCTGTTCATAGCGGCGGAAACGACCGGCAGTTTCCGGTATATTCCCGCTTATATCATTGCCGTGCTGATTGCATATTTTGTCGTTATATTGTGCAAACGCAACTTCCGACTGACAAAAGTCTCCGATCAGGCTGTCGAGGGATAATTCAAGACCCCGTTCCTCAATATTTGTCAATGCTGAGGAACGGGGTCTAAGATAAACCATTCCGAAACAGGATTGTCAAATATTCAACTGTCGAAAATTCCTATATGTAAAAACTTGCGAACTATGAAGAAAACCTTAACTGCCTTATTGAGTCTCCTGATTTATTCCGGATTGATGCTGTCAAGCGCAGGCTGTTCCCGACAATCAGGGAGCGAAAGCGCTGAAGAGTCGCTATCGCGCCAGTGGGTCAGGGAGCTCCGGTCGGTCAGCAAGCTGCAACTCGCCTCGATGAGTGTTGGCAAAACTGTGAAATCAGAGCGCCACGATTGGTACAAAATCGGCAAGCGCATAGCAGTTTATTCCTACGATACTTATCTTTATGCCTATATCGACCTTTCTGAGCTTGAAGAAAATAGTGTGGAGGTCGATGAAGCCAACCGCATTGTGAGAATCAGTCTTCCGGAAGTGAAAACGGAAATTGCGGGACGCGAAATGGAGATGCACAAGGAATATGAGAACATAGGCCTTCTCCGGAGCAACATCGATTCGAAGGAGCGCGCCGAGATGAAGGAGAAAGCGAATAAAGAGCTGATGAAAGAGCTCGGGAGCGATTCTGAATTTGTCCGTGTCCTCAAAGCGGAGGGAGAGGCGAAGGCGCGTGTATATTTCGAGACTCTCGCAGCCAAGCGTGGATTTACGGCGGAAGTGACTATTAAGGGGAGTGATTCTAAATAAGATAGCGGACTATGAAAAAGAACATTACGATATTTCTGTTGGCGGCCTTGATAATTGCAGGCATCGGAATATGGGTGTGGAGCAGTGTTTCCACCCGAAATAAAGAGCCGGAGGTCACTGTGGCCCCTGCAAAGATGAGCCATCTCGGGGCTATCGCGAGATTATGCACAGTTGAACTTTATGCAGAGGTGCCCGTGCTTGACACGATAGGCAACAAAGTAATTTTCGGAATTCAGAAACAGCGCGGTCGGATTTCATTCGACATCGAGAATCTCGATATTGACCCGACTGCCGATACAATCAGGGTCCGACTTCCCAAAGAGCACATTGAGATTTATGAATCGACAGAACCCGGTTCATGGGAAGTAGTCGATACAAAGCATCTCAGTCTGATAGGGTCGTCGAAGATGACAGCCGAGGAGGAGAATGCCGTGAAACGCCGAATTGCGGAGAACAGTCGGAAGCGAATGTATGCCGACGGGACTGTGAAACGTGCGCGCAAAGAGGGGCGTGCCACCCTGTCGCGGCTTCTGGCGGCTTTTTATAACCGGACAGCCATAGTTTCCGATTAATCTAAAATTGCAAATAATAGGCGACCGGGTCGAACACGACCGTGTAGGGAGCGCCACCGTTGCGTGAGGGACGGCTTAAATGGTAGTAATAGGTCGATTGCGTGTCCCAGGTTGCGATTTCCGCCTGGCGGGTTTCTCCCGCGGGAATCCTGCAACTTAGCTTTATAAATTTTTTATGGAGTTGGCGCCCGTCGGGAGTGCGGTAGTCGATGTAGAGTGTCAGGCCGGTCATCATCCGGTCGGTATTGTTGGTGATAAGGAATGTCTCGCGTCGCGATGATTGGGGTTTGTCGTAACCGGAAAATGAAATCTGGTCGATGGTATATCCGTTATTGCAATCCTCACAATGGGAGGCAACCATAAAGCTGCCGCGCGCCATTTCGGTTTCTCCGCTGTCGACAGAGGATGAATTTTTAGTCGAGAGACGGACCGCACGTTTTTTTGCCGGAGAAATTTCCGGCGAAGATAAAATCAGAGCCGCCGTGAATATGAGAGTAAGAGTTTTGAGGAATGAGAAGCGCATAAGTATGTGTGCGGAATTATTTATCTTATCAATAATAAATTATGTCAAGGTTGGACTGTTCGGGAGGATAAACGCGGATAATCCCTCGCTTTCCCTTATCAGCAGGATTGCTCACAGACACCCTCAACATTCTCAGGAAGCGAGGAAGAAACGACAGACTCCGGAAGGAAACCTTTAGCTTGGGAGGCTCAACAGCGATCCGGCAGCCATCGGCCGAGAGCGTCGCGCGACATTTCAAAAGGTCGGCCATGGGATTGCTTCCGGGCCCTTTGATCAAGGAAAGTTCGAATCCGGTGTTGCCGTCAAGCGAGTGGAGGGTGCCTATTTTGTCGCCCGGCTTCATTGCGCAATCGGGAGTCCGGACAACAATCAGGTCGTAGGCAGCGGAGGAATTGTCGTGACGGCGCACGAGCACACGTGTTTCATCTTCAGGAAATTCCCAGATTCCTTCAATTCTTCTCAACGGAGTCTTGTCGCACCATTCGCGTGCCGTCCCTTCGTCGTAAAATTCCGGTTGGTCAGGCGAGGATCCGTCGGCAGCCGCAACCGACAGCACCGCGACAAGCGCGAAAGAAAGAATGCGGGCCGATTTCATTTTGTGGAGAAAGAATAGGAGATTCCGACGCTAAGGATTTCTTTCATCATCAGGCGCTTCCATCTGGAGTCGATTCTCGGATCGGTTGCAGAATCATATCGGAGATGGATATAGAGTTGAGTGGAGAAAAATTTATTGAACTGGAAGTTGAACGTATTTTCCCAATCAGCTTGTATTGCCTTGTAATCGGTGAATCCGAAGAGACGTGTAGAGTAGGTGATGTTATCTATAATTTTGGCAAAGAAATTGGCTTCGACGCTGCTTCCGACCTCGTTGAGCACTTTCTTGCCTGCGGGAATTCCGAATTGAACGGGATCGACCATACGGTCGATACAGGTTTTAAGATTATAGGAAATAGGAGAAATTGTGGCGGTGAATTTCAAAGACTTCGCAGCGTTCTCCTTTGAATATGTCATACCGAAACCGATGTTGAGCTCTCCGGGGGAGAGGAACGCGGCCGCGCGAACTTCCGAGTTGGCCGGGTAACTCATCATAAATGGAGTCTTGAATTGCAGCTGGAAGGTGTAGTACCAGTTGAAGCGTGCCTTGTAGCCGGCTTTGAAGTTATACTGAAACTGGTCGGTCGATATGGAATATTTGTGGTAGAGGTCGTCAGGAGTGGATGTGATGGCCAGTTTGTAGCTGACGAGGCTTGAGAGCATCCAGTTGGGATGGTAGACCTGATTGAGGTCTACGCCCCAGAGGAAATTTCCTAAAAATGAGAGATAATTGCTTCCTCCCTGATACCAGTTTCTTGAAAGGTAGGCCTGCGAGAGTTGGATAGCGACGTTGAAATTATGAAGCCAGTTGACATGTTGCAATGCCGCTTCGAGAATAACAGCATCCGATATGTCGACGCTCGGGAGATTAAGACGCTTCAGGAATCCGTTGAAGGAATAATCTTCGGCGGGCAGCACGGGAGGTTCCGGGAGATCCCAGTAGGCATATTCGATAAGGGCCGGATTTGCAATCATGAGATCATAGATCGCATTATCCTGAATGCGGTTGACGGCTCTTGTGCGTCTGAGCCATTCCGGCACGGGGCTTCCGGAAAGGAGATCGGGAAGCGGGGCCGTTTGGCGGAAAGAATCCATCGGGAGAAGAATTATGCCGGCATCGAGGGCCCGCAGCGAGTCGCGCGTGAAAGATTCTTGCCGCAGACGCTTTTCTTCTTCAAGCCTTGGCGCATCCACAATCATTCTCCATATTTTTGCTTCCGTTGCCAGGTCCGGAATTTGAAAAGGCTTTCTGTTCCGCTGAGAGCGATAACCGGAAAATACCCAGGGAGCTGTTGCGCGGACAACATTATAGACCGGTTCTTCCGATTCCGGAACAGAGTTGAGGATACGACGCGCCTCAACGCGACGCAGCACTTCCTGCTGAAGCGCCGAGTCCGTGAGCTCCTCCTTGTCGGCGAATTTGCGAGTGGCGGCTTTATAGAGTTTTTCCCAATCTCGCGCGTCGTTTGCTCCGAAGGATGCTCCGAAGGAGAGCAGCAGCGTGAATAACGCGATGCCGAGGCGAGTGATAACGCTTCTCATTTCATTGAGCCGGAGAGAGAGTTCGGTTATAGTCGTCGGATTCAATCACACGCAGCGCCTCACGGAAGATGGGGTCGTAGCGATTCCATACCTTAAAATAAGTCGCGCTTTCATATACATCCCTGCCAATGAGGGCTTTGATAATCGTCTTGAAGAGAGGCGCACTTTTTTCAGCTTGTTCGGAATCGGGATCGACGCCCTCGGCGGCCGCAATTTTATAAAGGTCGTCGAGCATTTTGTCGGTGACTGTGAAATTCTTCACATAATCGCCGTCCGTGGGATAGAGTTTGCGGATAGCCTTTCGGTTTTCATCGACATATCCGATCACATACTTGTTGATAGCCCCCTTGGCCATTACGTTGCGGTAATAGGGAGTGTAGTCGGTCGTGTCGATGGCCACGAAGAAGTCAGGCGTGATCCCGCCTCCCCCGTAGATTGGACGGTTGAGTCGAAGCGTATTGACGCGGAGCGAATCGACAACGCGGATAGAATCGGCGTGCATGAGTTCTCCGCGGTTGAGACGGTCGATAATGTCGTGGGCATAGCTTTTCTGGTCGCCTTTGGTATATGGCTTCTGAATATCGCGGCCTGTGGGGGTATAATAGTGAGCCACGGTGAGTCGGATCATTGAGCCGTCAGGGAAAGGGAGAGGACGTTGCACGAGACCTTTGCCGAAAGTGCGTCGGCCGACGACCACCCCCCGGTCCCAGTCCTGAATTGCGCCGGCGGTGATTTCCGCGGCCGAGGCGGAATATTGGTTAGCCATCACGACGAGGCGACCGTCGCCGAACAGCGGTTTTATTCCCCGCGGGCGAGCCGGCATTTCGGCACGCGGAGAATTGCGGCCCTCGGTGTAGACAGTCATCCGGCCCGGTTCGAGGAGCTCGCCCAGAATTTCGACAGCGGCATTGAGATAGCCCCCGCCATTGTCGGTCAGGTCAAGGATGAGATTTCGCATTCCTTGGCCGAGGAGTGAAATCATCGCCTCTTCCACTTCGGAGCGCGTGTCGGCTGCGAACTTGTTGATGCGGATGTAGCCCGTCGAATCATTGACCATGTAGGCCGCGTCGACAGAATGGATTGGAATATCATCGCGTGTGATCCGGAAGTCAATGGAATCCGTCTTTCCGGCGGAACGGCGCATTACGCGAATATCGACCGTGGAGCCTTTCGGACCGCGGAGGCGTTTCATGATGTCGCTGTTGCGCATCTTGACTCCGGCTATTATCGTGTCGTTGACTTTCAGGATTCGGTCGCCGGCAAGCAACCCGACACGCTCCGAGGGTCCGCCGGGGATTGTCTGGATGACATAGAGAGTGTCGGAAGTCATGTTGAACGAGATGCCTATACCGGAGAAATTTCCCTGAAGGGGTTCGTTAAGTTCGCGAGTTTCTTCAGCATTGGAATATGAAGAGTGCGGGTCGAGGCTTTCCAGCATTCCCTTTATAGCATCCTCGACGAGGCGTTCCTCGTTGACCGTGTCGACGTAGAGCTGGGCTATGGCTTGCTCGGCGGCACGCAGTTTCTGCGACGCCGGCACTTGCGCCCGGCTTGCGGCGAAGATGAGTGTCAGCATCAGAAGGGAGAGAGAAAGCAGGATATTTCTTTTCATATTTCTCGATCGGAAGAATAGGGTTAGGGGAGATAGATTGACGGGTCATGTCCATGAGCGGCCAGTTCGCGCACGGCCGAGGAGGAGATGTGGCCCAATTCGGGAAGGGCGGTGAGAATCACGGTCTCTATTTCCGGAGCGAGATCGCGGTTAATGTCGGCGAGGGTTCGCTCGCTTTCGAAGTCAGCCGTGCCGCGGACACCGCGAATCATCGCGCAAGCACCTATTTGCCGTGCGAAATCAACGGTCAGACCTTCGTAGAAGAGGACTTCCACACGCTTGTCGTCGCGGAAGCAGCGGCGTATTTCCTCCAGCCGAGAGTCAGATTGATCAGTCGGTTGCTTGGAGATGTTGCGTCCGATTCCTATCACGAGGCGGTCGAAAAGTCGCAGCGCCCGGAGAGCTATCGAGAGATGGCCCTTCGTGAAAGGGTTGAAACTGCCCGGATAAAGGGCAATCCTGCAATCAGATTTCCGAGTCATCCTCATCTATCAGGTTTTCGATTATGAAATTCTGACGGGCCATCGTGTTCTGACCCATGTAGAAAGAGAGTAGTTGGTCGGAGGCATCTTCGCGGCGGAGTTGGACGCGGTCAAGACGCATATTAGGGCCGATAAACTCGGCAAACTCCGAATCGTTGATTTCTCCGAGACCTTTGAATCGTGTGATTTCTGCATTCTTTCCCAACTTGGCAATCGCGGCCTCGCGTTCCTCGTCGGAATAGCAGTAATATGTTTCGGGTTTCTCCTCCTCTTTCTCCTTGCGACGCTTCCCTTTCGAGCGGCGCACGGCGTTCTTGTCGCGCACGCGGAATAGCGGGGTCTGAAGGATATAGACGTGGCCCTTTTTAACAAGGTCGGGGAAGATTGTGAGGAAGAAAGTCATCATCAGCAGCCGGATATGCATTCCGTCGGCATCGGCATCGGTAGCTATGATAACCTTGTTGTAGCGAAGGCCGTCGATTCCCTCCTCGATATTGAGGGCGGCCTGAAGGAGATTGAACTCGTCGTTGGTGTAGACAATCTTCTGGGTCAGCCCGTAGGAATTGAGAGGTTTCCCTCGCAGCGAGAATACGGCCTGAGTTTCGGCGTTGCGGACCTTGGTGATTGTGCCGGAGGCGGAGTCACCCTCCGTGATGAATATGGCCGTCTCGTCGCGACGGTCTTCTTTGGCATTGCGTGCAAGCGTGTCGTTATAATGTATGCGGCAATCGCGCAGCTTCCGGTTATGAAGGCTCACCTTCTTGGCCTTTTCCCTCGCCAATTTTGCCACTCCGGCCAGGGCTTTGCGTTCCTTTTCACTCGCCGCGATTTTTTTCATCATGGCCTCCGCCACATCCGTGTGCTTATGGAGATAGTCGTCAAGTTCCTTTTTGATGAAATCTCCTATAAACTTGTTGAGAGTCAGTTCGCTGCCCGGAGCCATATATTTACTTCCGAGCTTGGTTTTCGTCTGGCTCTCGAACACTGGCTCCTGAACCCTTACGCTGACCGCTGCCACGAGGCCGTTGCGGATGTCGGCATATTCAAACCCTTTCCCGGAAAACTCTTTGATAGTCTTGCTCACATGCTCGCGGAATGCCGTCAGATGGGTGCCTCCCTGAGTTGTGTGCTGCCCGTTAACAAAAGAATAATACTCCTCCCCGTTCTGGTCGGTATGGGTCAGGACGACTTCGATGTCTTCCCCTTGGAGATGAATGATAGGGTAGAGGGGTTCGGCGGTCATATTCTCACGAATGAGGTCGAGAAGACCGTGCCGCGAGGAGAATTTCCGTCCGTTGAGGAAAATCTGGAGTCCGGTGTTGAGATAGGTGTAGTTGTTGACCATGATCTCGACTGTCTCCGGATTGAAATGGAAGTTGGTGAAGAGTTCATTGTCGGGGGTGAACTCCACTTTTGTTCCGTTAGGTTCCGAAGTGTCGTAGGGTTCGGTTTTCTCGACGAGATCTCCCCGGTCGAACTCGACCCTGACAGCCTTGCCATCGCGAACGCTCGTCACGACACATCGGCGCGACAAAGCATTGACGGCCTTCAGACCGACACCGTTCAGACCGACTGATTTCTTGAAGTTCTTATCGTCGAATTTGCCGCCGGTCATGATGTTGGAGGCTACTTCCTCCACTTTCCCGAGTGGAATGCCGCGTCCGTAGTCACGCACGGTCACCGTTCCCTCCTCCGTGAGGGAGATGTCGATTCTTTTGCCGGCCTTCATGTTGAATTCGTCGATCGAGTTGTCGATCACCTCCTTCATCAGGACGTAGATACCGTCATCGGAATGGGAGCCGTCGCCAAGTTTTCCGATGTACATACCGGGACGCCTACGGATATGGACATTCCATTTCAGCGTCTGGATGGCGTCATCGGTGTAGGTTCCTGCGGCCGATTCCTGAGAGTTTTCTACTTCAGGGAGGTCGGTATTCGTATCGGTGGAAACGGGTTGATCAAAAAGGTCCTGGCTCATGATAAGGTAGCAAAAAATCGTTCGGCAGAGATATTACCCTGTCAAACGACAAAATTAACAAAAAATTCCCGTCCTGACAAATCGGTTTCCCTTCGGACAGACCGGATTTTTACATTAATCAAAAGAATCCGGATTTTGCTTATCGAGTAAAAAAAACGGCCGAATCCGGAGAGGATTCAGCCGTTGTCGATATTATTTTTTTCTGCGGCGCACAGACTTCTGGGCGCTCGCTGAGGATGAACTGCTTGAGGGCTTGGGAGCCGATTTCACTTTCGTTTTCTTGGCCGTGCGCTTCTTGGTTGTCGTGCGCTTGGCGGTGCGAGCCGGTTTCTTGGTATCCTCAGTGTCGGAAACGACCGTTCGCTCGGGAATGGTGTCTCCGGCGGCCAAGGCTGCCGCGATCGCTTCCTCACGTTCTTTCTTTGCCAGATATTCTTCACGCGTCGGCACCCACATATCTTTGCCGTAATTGCGCAGACGGTTGTCGATGCTGTCCTGAGCGCGGGCAAGATCGTCGGGGTCGGGATACATCTGCATCATCGACAGATTCCGCAGGTTGCGTGTCTTGTAGATATCTCCTTTGTACATCCCGAGGTTGAAATAGTCGTCGAGAGAGTATTGCGGGAGATTGTTGTCGTCGGAAAGGAACACATATTGCTGGGCGAGCCAGGGACGCAACGCATCATATTTCACCCAGAACATCGGATAACGGGCTTCGCCTCCGAAGTCGCCGACACGGTTCATGACAGGACAGATGGCCTCGACACGCATCTTCATCCGGTTTGAGCGACGGTCGAACTCCCATTTCTCGATTACATAGTAATTGAGCACCTGAGTCGTTGGGACGTCGGCCTCCTCGATCTGAAACTTGGGATTTCGTTCGGTGCTTCCTGCGCCCTGCTGGTAATAGATGCCGAAGCGGTCGAGCATCTCGCCCACATTCACCTTGTACTGGTCGGTAAAGACCTCGCGACCGTCAAGATATTCATAGGCGGGCACTTTCCCATCGACAACAAGGCCGAGAATCGTGCGGAACAGGTTCTGCTGACCGTCAATGACGTCTTCCGGGAAATATAAGGGAGTGTTCTCATCTTTGCTCAGGTCAATCTGTCGGTAGATTTCGCGCATATAAGCGAGGTCGGCATCGTGAGGACCTTTCTGTTCGAAGAATTCCTGCATGCGGTCGGTGACACCCGGCTGGGCCGACTCTTTGTTCTTCTTATCTTTTTCGGAACGTTTACGGACGCCCCCTCCTGATTCCACCTGAGCGACGCCGGCGGCGGCAATCGAGAGCGCCACGGCAAGGAAGAGGATTTTACGATATATCTTCATCTGATCGGAATATTTCATACCGGGGGCGCCGGGCGGGCCGGTGCCGTATCGGGTTCTGTTAGTTGAGCGCGACCTCCATCGGGGGGATATCGCGGGTGATGCCGTCGGGACCTTTTGCCTTCACGTTGGAAATGAAGAAACTTTTGCCGGCCTTCAGGCGTTTGAACTGGTCTTTCTGACGGGCCGAGAATCGGGAGCCGTCGCTTACTTCCGGAATGGCGTTGCCCATCTGGTCGAGGAAGACCGTGGAGAACGACAGCACGGAATAGGAGACATTGAGAATGTCGTCGTCAATGGCGGCGCCCAGACCGTCGGCGGCCATCAGCTGGGCCTTCGAGATTCGTTTCGGCGACCCTTTGTAATGCGACACGTTGCCGGCGGCATCCTTCACCGGCAGATAGGGAGTCGGATCAGGGAGTTTGCGCACGCGGAACGTCATCGAGCCTACGGACTGCGAACGTCCTTCCACCTGGGCCGAAACCGAGATGACAGCCTCCGAACCGACTTTCCCGGGAAGTGCAACCCAATGGTCGCCGTTGCGGGTGAGAGTTCCGTTAGTCATCGTTGCCTGAATCGCATTCATCGGAATTCCGGGCACGGAGATGCTTATCGGGTTCTGGATTCCGGCATAGAGCACATTCATCATTGTCGGCGAGATCGTGGCCATGGGCTCGATCACGGTGTAGGCGGATTTGAAAGGTCGGCGGTCGGTCGTTCCGTCTCCGCGGGTCACTTCAATGTAGCCTGAATATTCGTGGGTTCCGACCTGGCCGGGCACGAATTCGTAAAGGCCGTTGGGATTGGCGAGTTTTGCGCCGTTGACATAGATCGCGGGGCGCTGGGTCGTGTCGATTGCCGCAAGCACGATATTAGCCGAATAACGTCCTCCCCGAATAATCATGTTGGAGTTTGGAATGACGTAGGCATTGAGCTCGTTGACACGTACATCCCCTATGTCGACATTCGTTATTAGCTGGGTAAGAGCTTCCCCTTCGGCCTGTCGGACATCGTTCTGAAGCTTGGTTAGCATCGTAACGGCGGCGACGGCAGGCATATTTTCGAACATTTTCTGTTCCCACGTCATCGGGCCGACTGAGCCGGGCGCGTTGCTGACAGTTGTCGACAGGGTCTCCATCACTCCCCGGCGCTTTGCCGAGTCCGGAATGAGCTTGACCACATATTCACGGAAAGAATTTACGTCGAGGCGGAGCTTTTCACCCCGCTTCGTCGCCGGGTTCAGCATCGTTACCGAGGCTGCCTCAAGGTCGTCGTTGTTGATGATGTCGTTATAATTGCCGTCTTTGCCGTCGGCTTTCACGGCGATAGCCTTCTTGAGCTCTTCAATCTGGTTGTAAAGCTCGGAGGCATGCTTGCGGAGGTCGACTCCGGCGGCATACGACTTGCCGGCCTTCTCCGGATTCTGACGGAAGAGGCCTTCGAGATAGTCGAACTGCACCTGGTTGCGGGCCGACATATTTAGGTTGGTGCGCTGAATGCTCTCCTGGACCTGGCTGAAGCCGTTGAGCACGTCGCTCGATACGTTGAGCGCGAGCATGGCTGTCAGCACGATGTACATCAGGTTGATCATCCGCTGCCTGGGCGACATCTTCGCCACATTATTGCCACCTGCCATTGAGTGTCGTTTATTTTCTTGTGCCTCCTCCCGGACGGGAGAAGGAAATTGTCGGAAATATTAATCAGGATTCCTCGCGGGAATCATTCTGCTCGAAGGGGTTGAACCCTCCTTCGCCGCGGGCTGCCCCCATCATGGGGCCGGCCATGTTGATGGTCATCGCCGTGATCATCTTTTCGTAGACGGAATTGAGCTGCTTCATGTAGCGGGCCATCTTCTCAGTCTCCTCGCAATAGCGCGACGATTCGCGTGCCGATTTCTCGTACATGTCGCGGATGTCCTTCAGCCCGCGGTTGACACGGTCGATCGAGTCAAGCTGCGAGGCGATGCTCTTAAGCTGGATTTCGTAAATTGTGTTGAGGCCGGCGATGTTTCTGTTGAGATTCTCCATCTGGTCGACATATCCGGTCGAATTGGCGGAGATGTTCTCGGAATTACGGGTAATGGCCTCGTATGAATTGAGGAGCGTACGGCTGACCTCGTTGAGAGCTTCTGTCGTTTCGTTGAGACGTCCCATCTGCTCGGCGATTCCCTGCATCCTGTCGAGATAGTCATGGGCGGCGTTGGCCATAGCCTCGGCATCGTCAAGGTTGGTCGGGACTCCGCCTCCGATCACTCCGCCTCCAACGAGTCCGGCAACCGGGGCAGTGGTCGAGAATTCGGGATTACCGTCCGCCGGAGCCACGCCTCCGTTGATTATCAGGCCTCCGCCGCCACCACCTGAGAAGTCGGGACGGTCGTCGGGGTCCTTGGAGTCGAGCACGGGGAAGACATCCTCCCATGCGTATTCCTTAGGCGGACGGTCGAACGCCGTCAGGATGAACATGGCGATCTCCGTGCCCATACCGATGCAGAGCAGAGTCGAGCCTCCGGGAAGGTGCAGAATCTTGAATAGGGCACCCCAGATCACGATTGCCGCACCGATTGAATATGCGAAATTGAAAAATCGCTGGCCCTTGGCCCCGTGCAGGAAGCGTTCGATGCCATTGGCATATTTGCGTATCTTGACCATTGTCTTAATGAATGAAGTCGGGATGAAATGTTATTTTCTTTTTTTTGTTCCGCGGGCGAAGCCGATTTGGGAGCGCACGCACCGGAATCCGATGTAAGAACGCTGCTCGTTCTGATATTCCCATGTGCGGAGGTCGGAGCGGATATTCTGTGCGGCATCTTTCCAAGAACCGCCGCGCACGATCTTACGCTTCATCTTGTAGGGATCCTCCTTGGCGGCATCATAACGATATTCCGGGTTGAGGTCGGAGGTTAGTTTGTCGACGCTCTCGGTGTAGGCGGTGGAGGTCCATTCCGAAACGTTTCCGGCCATGTCGTAGAGTCCGAAGTCGTTGGGTTTGAATGTGCCGACTCTTGAGGTGATCACATGCCCGTCGCGGACGAAGTCTCCGTCCATCGGCTTGAAGTTGGCGTAGAAGCAACCACGCTCATCCATCGGGAGCATCTCTTCCCAGGGGAATGCGCTTTCAGAGTTTCCGGCGCGGGCGGCATATTCCCATTCAGCCTCGGTCGGGAGTCGGTAAGGCTCGACATAGATTCCTTCCTTGCCCAAAGAGCGACGGAGATAATCCGTGCGCCAGTTGGCAAAGGCGTTGGCCTGTTCCCAGCTTACTCCGACAACGGGATAGTCGTTATATCCGGCATGGGAGAAATACATTCGGGTGTAAGGCTCGTTGTAGGCGTTATCGAAGTCATTGATCCAGGCCGTCGTGTCGGGATAGATATTGACGATGTATGTGTTGAGGAAATCGAAATCGCCGGTGAGGGGTCGGGTGACCGTCTCGCGGACAATGCGTCCCTCGTCGGTGAGATATGCCGTGTCTTTGGAGATTACGGGGAGGTCGGTCGGCGTGGGGAGATCGGTGTTGTATTCTCTCTGTTCGGGATCGACACGGTTACGGCGTTTTGCAGCGGCCGTGTGGTTGTAGATCTCGTAACGATAGTTCATCTGGGTGGGGTCAAGCTCGCGCTGTCCGGTGATGGGATTTGTGCGGTAGACGCTTTCGATGGCGCGCTGTTCATCCTCGTTAGGGTTGCGCCAGGGAATGGGCTTGTTCCAGTTGAGATAGGGTTTGATGGGGTTTCCTTCTTTATCCTCCTCAATCTTGAAAGCCTCGTTGCCTCCGAAGGCGGGATCGGCGAGACGTTCGCGAATAATAGAGTCGCGGACCCAGAACACAAACTGTTTGTATTTGGAGTTTGTGATTTCCGTCTCGTCCATCCAGAAAGAGTCGATGCTGACGCCGCGGTTGTTTTTCCGGATTCCGGCCACAGAGTCGTCTGCCGCCGGGCCCATAGCGATGGAACCCCCGTAGATGAGGCCCAAGCCGGAATGGGTGCGGTCGGCAAAAGAAACGCCACCCACCCC
>CAMWRW010000031.1 GCA_947176755.1 uncultured Porphyromonadaceae bacterium | reverse complement strand
CACATCTTCAATGTAGATAGTTTCCTTGCGATACTTCTCAATCATCGCGTCAATCATCGATTGGATGTTCGGTATCGGCATACCGGCAATTGCCATTGCCGAAGCGAGCGTATCGGTGAACTTCGGCGCAGGTTCATCGGCCAGGTCTGTTATCTCGCCCACTACCCCCGGTCGAGGACGTCTTTGGGGGTGAGCCAAGCGTCGACTTTCATCAGGGCGAGAAGATCTGCAACAGGCTTTCGGCACTTCTTGGCATTCATTCGGGCTACATTAAGGTTGAGCTTATCAAGGCCGGCCTTAATCTTCTCACAGTCGGCAATGAGCGGTTCTTGAAAGCAGCGGAGATAGACAAGCCGGTGGCGAAAGAACCACAGAGGCTGTTGATAAGCACATTTACCGGCTTGCCCTCGTTCTTGGCAAGTTCCTCATCAACCTTTGCGCAGTCGAAGTCCGGACCTCAGACGTAGCCTTTAAACGATATGTTGTGAGCGATATTAGGCATGGCGTATTGTGAATTACGCCACGAAGTTTCCGCGCGTTAATAGCGGTGGGAAAGACAGGAAAATTCAGGGAATTTTTCGTACCTTTGCGGTTAGAAATATGGCAAGTAAACCCAAATACTATTTATATATAGATGAATGTGGCGACCATACCCTCGCCTCATACGACCGAAATTTTCCAATATTTACACTATGTGGAATATTGGTACCAGTAAAGAAAGTCAACACTTTCAAAAAAGCGATAGATGAACTTAAAACTGAGTTTTGGAATACAACCAACGTAATCCTACATTCACGCGATATTAGGAAGTGTGAAAAAGAGTGTGAAATCTTATTTGATTTAGATGTCAAAAAAAGGTTTTACGAGCGAGTAAACGAGGTGTTATCCATTCAAGGAATTTATGTTATCGTATGTTGCTCGGTACAAAAAGAGCAATGTATCGAAAAACACGGTATGGATGCGGATATTTATGGTATAGCATTAAAGTACGTTATTCAACGGAGTATATTTTGCGTAGATGACACAAGTTCTGAAGGTGGCGTTATTGATGTGATTGTTGAACGTCGAGGGAAAAGAGAAGATACCGCTTTGCTAAACTATTACAATAAGCTGAGATTTACAGGAATGCATTATATAAGTCCTGAAAGATTAGCTGAACATATGGGGCGTTTCGAGTTTAGCAAGAAGACAGAGAATGTCTTTGGATTGCAGATTGCGGATTTGATTGCTTACCCAATTTCTAGATATGTGCTGAACCCGAATAAGCAGAATCCGGCTTTTGATGTGATTTCATCAAATATTTACACCAATAATGGCAAACGTCTTGGATTAAAGATATTTCCCGATAAGTAGCAAAAAAAGGCTCTCGATTGAGAACCTTTTCCGACCGGGAGACCCCCAGCCCCTAAAATCGTTGCTTTCGCACTCGAAGTATTTCTTTATGGGGAAACTACCCTTGTTTCGTAGCGCAAATTTAGTGATAATTTTGCTATCTACAAAATTTCAACGATCAAAATAAAGAAAAGGTTTGTTAATCCAACCTTAATCGCTTAGCAAAAAGATCCTTTCCTTTCGGAATTTATTCAATAGGTATTCAGCGATTTTCAATTCAAGATTCTATCACTCCTCTCTCACCGACACGATATGTTGCAGCGCGCTGTGGACTATATTTCGGGGAGGAAAAGATACAGATTAATTTTTTTAAATTCCGGGTACCCCGGTTGTTAATACAAAATCAACAAAATTGAAACGCACTGATGAGTACAGCATAAGCGACCGAAGTCCTAAAACTCCTCCTTTAGATTCACTTCCGGCTCCTTCTTCCTGCTTAATTCTTACGTCAATTTCAGGAATTTCCACAGTGTGTCTCCCAATGAAATTTTCATATTGGATAGCAAATAGCGTTCATTAAATCTGACTCCTCCGATGCCTCCCTGTCGAACGGTGTCCTTGGTTCCATTTTCCAACACAAACCGCTTATTGTTTTCAAAAAATTCCTCTCCAAGAGTACCATAAGATGTATCACCGGAGTCAATCATCATCAGCAAGGGATTATTGTTAATCTCACACTTGCAAAGTAAATTTCTTGTGCCTGCGAAGCACATATTGGGTTTGGCATCAGTCTTGACAGGGTTTAATGCGGCCTTTGACGGTATGGTCAGATTATTTGCAACGAAATCAATGGTTATATCTTTAAGTTGAAGCATCAAATCGTTACCCAGAATAATATTGATCGCGTCAGCATACGGCGCGGCCTCCTCATTATTATCTGAAGAGAAAGACATGGAGGCTACCGTAAACGGAACGTCTTTAATCGTAATATTTCCTAATTGAAGCTCCTTTGCTATAGCCAAATAACCGTCGCTTTGGCCTACACCATCCACGGTCACTTTCGTACCGTCAAGAGCTATCAGACCATATTTTTCCGCCATTTCCGGAGAAATGATACTCGAAACGCATCTTGTGTCAAACATAATTTCCGCCGACATCCCGTTGATTGCGCTTTCTCTGAGTTGCATAATAACCCCTCCCCTTTCTTTTGGGCCAACCGGAACAATAGCAAAAGCCACTTTCCCGACACTGTCTCCATTGAATTGAATCTGATAAGGATTATAAGCCGCAAGAGCGGAATACCAGTCGGCCATTGAAGCCAGGTTAGAAACCGCAGCTGAATCAAGATACTCCCGGGTGGTGTCTATCGTCTGTCTTATCATCGATGCCGCGAATTCATTTTCTCCAACTTTATTTAGGTCCTTACCAAACATAACAGCGGAGGAGATGAAATTATTCAGATCAAGATATTCCGACTGTGTAGAGAAAAGTTCTTTAAATGCTGGAATTGAGAGTTCAGGGCGATTTAAATTGTGTCCTATAAAACCGCGTGCGGAGACTTCGAGATAAGGATGGATCGAGTCTTTAGGAACTGAAACGTAAATTGAATCAAGACCAAACCAATCGGAATGATTTATCGCATTAAGAATCCTGTCATTGACTGACTGTGAATAACCGATCAAAGATATGATGCTTATAAATGCATAAAAGAGGATTTTGCGTAACATATATGTATTGCGTTAGAGTTTGTACAAAGTTATTGCTAATATGGGAGAAATCAAAGGAGTTGCTGAGGTCGATGCCTTTAAAAAGGTGAAAACAAATATCGACGCACTTCCCGCAGGCATCTACATCGTCCGCCAAGATGGCACTGCAAAGAAAATCGCTGTGAAGTAATCGCCACCTCAACAAAAGTTCGTGTGTGCCACATCGACAGATGTGCGGCACACACGATTTTTATATCTGTTTGCTATTAGGCGTAACATACCGCCGCTTGCCCCCATCGTGCAGTCCCGGTTGAACAGGGGGATGGCGCAGACTTCATAAAATAAATAGAATTCGAAGCAGATTGCGAGGCCGCCCATAATCTTTCAAGACTGCTTTCTCCGAACTCCCCCATCCCTACCAAACCGTAGGCATTATCAATTGTTATATTGACAGAAGCCGAAGCCTCCGAGTGTCGCTCTCGGGAAGGCAAAACGGCAGAAACTTAATATTGTTTACTATGAATTACACACAGGAAATTACTTCAGCTCCGATTGTACTCGTTGAATTTTATGCAACATGGTGTCCTCATTGCAGGAAGATGATGCCGATTGTGGAGGATATTAAAACGCTTCTTGCCGACAATCTGAAGGTTGTGCAGTATGATATTGACAAGAACGAGGAGCTCGCGAACGAACAGAGTATTCAGTCGCTTCCGACATTCCTTCTTTATGTCGACGGAAAGGAAGTTATGCGCGAAACAGGCGAAATGCCGGCAGAGGTTCTGCTTCAGAAGATTCAGTCGTCTATTAACGGGAGATAATCAGAATGGAGGATAAACTGCGTTTTCAGGCACGACGTCGATCCTCCGACACTTCGCTGGTTGACGATTGGCTGACGCTTCTTGGCGTCGGCCATACCGTCGGTTATTCCTTGAAGCGGGAGAAGGAAATGCCGTTCAAGACATGGTTCGGTCTTTCCCGGCTGCTCGAAGAATATGGAGTGACTTCGGCGGCCTATCAACTTCCTGACAAGAGCGAGATCAGGAGCGTGCCGCCCCCCTTTATCGCCCACACGGGAGGAGCTGAAGGGGGAAACGTGATAGTCACGTCGATCGATAACGAAGCTGTCGAGTATCTAAGTCTTGGAGTGGTGAAGAGAGCCCCCCTCGACACGTTTATCGACGCTTGGGACGGCAACGTGTTCATGTCCCGGCCGGAGTCCGGAGCCGCCGAGCCGGAGCTTGGACTTCACCGCAGGCTTGACTTTTTCACCCGGGCAAAAAAATGGGTCTTGCTGTTCTGCGCGGTCGTACTCGTGGTCTACGCCTTTGTCATCAACGGTCTTTATCGGCATATTGCAGCCTATTTCGTTGCAGCGATAGATATTGGCGGTCTTTATGTGACCTACCTTCTTGTCCAGAAGTCGCTTAGAATTCATAATCCGAAGGCCGACCGTTTCTGCGGAGTGCTTCAGGAGGGAGGGTGCGATGATATTCTTGCAACTTCCGCGTCGAAGTTCTTCGGGTTATTCGGATGGAGCGAGGTCGGATTCGCATATTTCTCGGTCAGCTTGTTGTCGCTGCTGATGTTTCCGGGGTCTCTTCCCGCATTGGCGCTATGCAACTTATGTTGCCTTCCATTCACGGCCTGGAGTATCTGGTACCAGCGCTTCCGCGCCAAGAGATGGTGCACGCTTTGCGTGACGGTCCAATGCTCTCTCTGGCTGCTCTTTTTCAGCTACCTCGCCGGAGGGTGGGTTAAAGAATGCCTGACGGGATGGCAGGATGCGATTGTGCTCGGATTCGCTTATCTCGCCACAATGCTTCTGATAAACGCCCTTATGCCTCTTGCGAACCGAGAAGAGAATTCAACTTCTAAATCCGACAGAATATGAATAACTCAGAGTTTAACTTGCCGGAAGGAGCTCGAAAGCTCTCTCCGCTTGAAATGAACGGGATTGCAATTCTTAAAGACCACACAGTGATCACATTCCCGAAACGGGAAAAGAAATAGACACAATGAGCCCCCCTCGCCCGACAGGACAAGGGGGGCCTGCTACATTTTCTATATGATTAACACTCCTCGGCGAAGAGTTCGGCGGGAGTGAGGATTTCCAACGCGCGCGCTCCCGCACGCGTTCCGGTCAAATATGCGATGCGGTCGTTGGGCGCGATATGGTCGTCGTCGACAATTTGTTTGACAGCTGCGACAGAATGCCGCGGCACCCATGAATCGGGCTGGGGGTCGAAATATGAAGTGACGCCATAGCTTAGAGCGAGCCAACGCTGCACGCTGCGGGTGTGGCAGATGGCGAAGGTCGGATTATTTCCTCGGAAAGATGCGATAAAACGGGCCGACACTCCTCGGAATGCATCTGTAAAGATTGCTTTAGTGCCAACCTTTGTTTCCGACAGGACTGCCTCCCGGGCTATAAACGTCGTGATTTCGCTATCGAGCATAGGGGGAACAACCACCTTATTCGACCGCAGGGACGCTTCCACCTCTTTGGCCACGCTGGTCATCGTGCGGACGGCTTCGACGGGATATTTCCCGTATGCGGTCTCTCCGCTGAGCATCATGGCGTCGGCGCGCTGATAGACGGCATTTGCCACGTCGGTGATTTCAGCGCGTGTCGGACGCGGATGCTCAATCATCGTGTGAAGCATCTGCGTGGCCACAATCACAGGCTTGTGGGCGGCGATACATTTATTGATCATCATGGCTTGAATGCCCGGAATTCGTTCGGCGGCAACTTCAATGCCGAGATCTCCGCGCGCAACCATGATGCCGTAACCGGCCTCAAGAATCTCATCGAAGTTGTCAATACCTTCCTGATTCTCTATCTTGGAGATAATTTTAGTGTCGGCCCCGAGAGAGTCGAGAATGTCCTGGACTTCTTTAACGTCGCGTGCCGAACGCACGAATGAATGGGCGATGAAATCAACCCCAAGTTCTACACCATAGCCGATATTACGGCGATCGCGCTCGGTCACGGCCGGCAGATCGATTGACACGCCGGGAAGGTTTACACTCTTCCGCGACCCGAGCATGCCATCATTTTCGGCGCGGGTAAACACCACGTTCCCCTCCACACTTTCAACCGTGAAAGCCATCTCGCCGTCATCTATCAGGATTCTGTCGCCGGGACGAAGGATGTTGGCGATATCCTTATAATTGAGAGAAATCTCTTCTGATGAGGTGACTCCCTCCGGATTCCCCACAACACGGACCCGGGCTCCCGTGACGAACGAAACCGGGTTACCGTCGACGGTCACCGTGGTCCGGATTTCGGGACCTTTCGTATCCATCATGATTGCCAACGATTCATCGGCAGCACGAGTGTTTTCCACAATTTTTTTGAAGCCCTCATATTCAAGATGGGCCGAATTCATTCTCACCACGTTGACCCCAGCCTCAGCGAGCGACTTTATGAAGTCCACGTCACAACGCTTGTCTGAAACCGTGGCTACAATCTTTGTAAACTTTTTCATAGTATGTGTTATCGTTTCGCATCCGGACACTCCTCCGGACACCGGGACGGAATGCCGTTATATATTTGAAACGAACGGCACGCCCGGGATGTTTTCAAAAAGTATTCTTTTATTGCGCCCGACGGGGGGAAATGATTGAGAGAGTTCGCTTCAGGCAGAAGGGGTGCAACCGCTCCGACCGGTCCGGACAACACACTGTGAGCGGTCCATGATCGACAATTATGTTTTGCGATTAGAGGATAATAAGTTATTTTTGTGACAAAAATAGGAAATAGATGAAATCGCTAACAGAATTGTTCCGAATCGGCACGGGTCCCTCCTCTTCGCATACGATGGGACCGCGGAAGGCAGCAGAGATCTATCTGTCCCACCATCATGGTGCGCAGGGATTTGAAGTGACATTATACGGCTCTCTGGCGGCCACCGGTCAGGGTCACATGACAGATGTGGCAATCACGGACGTGCTGTCGCGTCTCAATATGCCGGTCAAAATAATATGGAAACCGGATGTGTTCCTTCCCCAGCATCCCAACGGAATGAAATTCGCAGCCCTCAATTCAGTAGGCTTCCCGGAGGATGAGTGGGTTGTTTTCTCCGTCGGCGGCGGGGCTCTCGAATATGAGGGGATGACCCATGAGGGAAGCGGCGAGATATATAATATGAACACGATGACGGAGATAAAGGAGTATTGCGAGCGTACGGGCCGGAGCTACTGGGAGTATGTCGAGCAATGTGAGGGTCAGTTGATCTACGACTATCTCCGCGAGGTTTGGGAAGCGATGAAGGCGTCGGTCGAACGCGGGCTGGATGCAGAGGGGCGTCTGCCGGGCCCTCTCAACCTGAAACGCAAGGCCCACAACTATTATGTCAAAGCGGGAGGCTACCGCGACAATCTGCGGAGTCGCGGGCTCGTGTTCGCTTATGCTCTTGCCGTAAGCGAGGAGAATGCCTCGGGCGGTGTGATCGTAACGGCTCCGACATGCGGATCGAGCGGTGTTCTGCCCGGTGTGCTCTACCATCTTTGGAAAAGCCGCAATTTTACGGAAACCCAGATGCTTCACGCTCTGGCAACGGCCGGCCTGGTCGGAAATCTCGTGAAACATAACGCCTCGATTTCGGGCGCTGACGTTGGCTGCCAAGGTGAGGTAGGAGTGGCTTGCGCTATGGCTGCTGCTGCGGCAAGTCAACTTTTCGGAGGCTCGCCGGCACAGATTGAATATGCCGCCGAGATGGGACTCGAACATCACCTGGGAATGACTTGCGACCCCGTCTGCGGGCTTGTTCAGATTCCTTGTATCGAACGCAACGCTTACGCTGCGGCCCGCGCTCTGGATGCGAATATCTACGCATCGTTTACCGACGGCCAACACCGGGTCAGCTTCGACAAACTTGTGAAAGTCATGAAAGAAACGGGCCATGACCTCCCATCGCTTTATAAAGAGACCGGAATCGGCGGTCTTGCCAAGGACTACGAACAAATGTGACAAAACAAGATGCCCGCCCGGAATGAACTGACCGGGCGGGCGTTTTTTATATTTCGCTGTCAGACGGCGGAGGCGAGGTCGGGATTTCCTTGCCGGCGTTGACTGAGGGATTGATCTTGACCAACACTTTCTCTTGGAACGTCTGCATCACTTCCCAGAAGGTCGGCACGAAAAGCGTGCCGAACAATGCGTTGAGCAGCATACCGAATACGATTGCCGTGCCGAGTTCTATCCGGGAGTTGGCCCCGGCCCCCGTGGAGAACATCATCGGCAAGACTCCGAATATAAAGGCGAGCGCTGTCATCATGATCGGCCGGAAACGAATGACTCCGGCATCGAAGGCCGCTTTACGGATGGGAACGCCGGTTTTCCGGAAGTCCATTGCATACTCGACAATGAGAATCGCATTCTTGGCAGACATTCCCAGAAGAAGGATTAGTCCGATCTGGGTGTAGATACTGATGCTCTGCCCCATTAACAAGACTCCGAGCACGACTCCCATCACGGCCACCGGCATCGCCATTACTACGGCTACCGGGTCAGTCCAACTCTCATATTGGGCAGCCAGAACGAGAAGGGTCATGATAATGGCGAAAATAAAGACAATGCTCACGGTCGTGCCGGCCTGAGTCTCCTGATAAGCCATTCCGGTCCAGGCATAGGAGTAATTCTTCCCGAGGGTCTTGCCGACGAGTTCCTCCATCGCCTTGATTCCTTCCGAGGAACTGACCCCGGAAGCGGGCGTGGCCGTGATTCCTGCGGTCGGATACATATTATATCTGTCGACCGAGGGCTGTCCCAATGTCTCCTTGATAGCGGCGAAGGAGGAGAACGGCACCATGTCCCCATTTGAGTTTCTCACACTCAGGGAGAGAATCTCCTGCGGATTGGCCCTTGCCTGCCCTTTAGCCTGAAGCGTCACCTCAAATATGCGCTGGAACGCCACGAAATCATTTACGTATTCCCCACCGACATACTGCGACAAGGCCGTGTAGATATCCGCCACGTCAACCCCTTGCATTTCTGCACGGTCGCGGTCGATCTCCAGACTGTACTGAGGCACGCTTCCCTGATAGAGCGAAGTCACGGACGCAATCCGCGGATCTTTATCCACAGCTTCCTCAAGAGCCGTCACCGCCTTCTCGATCTCCCCGGCTCCTTGACCCGAAATGTCGAGCAACTGCATCTGCAGTCCCGACGATTCGCCGAGGCCTGAGATGGCTGGAGGATTAACGCTGAAGATTATCGCCTCCTGAAAGCCCGACGCTATTTCCTGAACATGCGCCATGACCTCATTAATTCCCCCTTTACGGCCGCGTTCATTCCATGGTTTCAGAATGATGTTGAGTGATCCCATGTTGGTTGTCGTTCCGCCACCCATCATCGAGAAGCCAGAAATGGTCATCACATCCTTCACCTGAGGCACTTCCCTGCGAATACGCGCACTGAGCGAATCGACAACCGCGACGGTGCGTTCCAGACTCGCCCCTTTGGGCAGTTCGACGGAGGTCATGAAATAACCCATATCCTCCTCGGGGAGATAGCTCGATGGCCATAGGGAATAGCCGATGAAGGCAACCACGGCTATGGCAAAATAGAGCGCCATTGAGATTGCCGGATGCTGAAGCGTCTTTTGAACAAGTTTCTTATAGAGATTCAACACAGCCTGATACCCTTTATTGAATCCCTTGTAGATTATATTGGTGGCGGGCTTTCGGGGAGTGAGGAAGAGGGCGCATAACGCGGGGGTCAGAGTGAGCGCGTTGAATCCGGAGAAAGCCGTGGAAACGGCAATGGTCAGCGCGAACTGCTTATATAGTTCCCCCGTGATACCGCTGACAAATGCCGTCGGAATAAACACCGACATAAGCACGAGTACTTCCCCGACGACCGGCCCGGTCAGCTCCTTCATCGCCTGAATGGCAGCCTGCTGCTTGTTCAGCTTGCCTGCATCAACAAGACGCGAACAATCCTCCACAACCACAATGGCATCATCGACCACAATGGCAATCGCCAGGACGAGTCCGAAGAGCGTCAGGGTGTTGAGCGTGAATCCCATCATCTTCATCACAAAAAGGGTCGCAATCAGAGAGACGGGAATCGTGATCATTGGAATGACAACCGCACGCCAGTTCTGAAGGAATATCAAAATGACGACCATGACAATCAAGGAGGTTAGGGCGAAGGTCGTGAGCAAATCGGAGATAGATTCGTGGACATAGTCGGCCGTATTCATCACCACCTGATAATGCACCCCGTCAGGAAAATATTGGCTCAGTCGGTCAAGCTCTTTGATAGATCCTTCGGCTACATCGATTGCATTGGCTCCCGGGAGCTGCTGGACTCCGATAAGGGCGCAAGCCTGACCGTTGACACTCGACACCACGGAATAGGAATCCGAGCCGAGCTCGACGCGCGCCACATCCTTCAGCCGGAGCAGACCCGAGCCGTCGGAACGAATCACGATGTTTCCGAATTCCTCCGCCGACGCGAGGCGTCCCTGACTTGTAAGCGTATAGGAGAACTGAGTGTCGCCTGCTCCGGGGGACGTGCCGACCGAACCGGCCGACACTGCGACGTTCTGCGCCTCGATCGCAGCCGAAACATCCGACGGGGTAAGATTGCGCATTCTCATGGCTTCCGGATCGAGCCATACGCGCATACTGTATTCGCCCGAACCAAACGCCGAAACGCCTCCCACTCCCGAGACACGCGAAAGCGGGTCGACAATGTGGAGCTGCGCGTAGTTGGTGAGATACAACGCGTCATATCTCTCAGGGTCATCACTCAGAAGAGCACAGAAGAGCACCTGATTGGTTGATTCCTTACTCACCTGAACCCCCTGGCGGGTCACTTCCGACGGCAACTGAGCGTCGACGAGCGAAATCTTATTCTGAACCTGTACAGCAGCCTCATCAAGATCCGTGCCGTTCTCGAAGGTCAGAGTCAAAGAATAGGAGCCGTCGCCGGATGTCGAACTCATGTACATGAGGTTCTCGATGCCATTGAGCTGAGCCTCGATGGGAACGGCCACTGTCTGGGCCACTGTCTCTGCGTCAGCTCCGGCATAGGAGGCACTCACACGCACGGTCGGAGGCGTGATGTCGGGATATTGTGCCACAGGAAGCGAGGTCATGGCTATCAACCCCGCGATAATCATCACGATGGCTATGACTGTGGCGAATATGGGCCTTTTGATAAAAAATTGGGAGAACATACCGGCTTATTTTATTTGATCGGGTCGACTTCCATTCCGTTGCGGACCGAAAGAAGCGCCTTGGTGACGTAGCGCTGGCCGGGACGAATTCCTTTCTCAATGATGCGGAGTGTGTCCTGATAGGTCTCTCCGACAGTCACCGGAGTATAGACGACCCGGTTGGAATCATTCACGACATAGAGATATTTACCAAGCTGGTCGCTCGAAAGGGCTGCATCTTCGACAAGAACTGCATGAGGGCTTACCCCGACCGGCAGATGAACCGTGACATACATTCCGGCTTTCAGCAGGTTGTCAGGATTGTCGACAGTGCCTTTTATGGTGAGCGTCCCCGTGGAGGTGCTCACGGAGGGAGACCTATAGTTGAGACGGGCAAAATATTCCCGGGGCAATGCCTGACGGAATGAGAGAGGCACTGCGTTGAAAAGGGTCTGCAGCGAAGGATCGGCCGAGGTCATGGATTCATATTGGGTGTCCTCGATATCGAATTCGAGTGTGCAGGTCGAAGTGTCGTAGATAGTGGCGAGCAAAACGGGAGAGCCTTCTCCATCGATATAGTTGCCGGCACTTAGCTCCGAGTCTGAGATGTAGCCTGAGATCGGGGCCGTGACGCTGCATTTGGCAAGGCGTGTACGCGCAGTGGATAAGGCGGCGGCGGCACTGTTGACCGAGGCGCGTGCAGCCTCAAGATTGCTTTCTGCCTGAGCAACTTCCATTCGGGATACGGCATTAGTCGCAAGCGCTTTCTTGAGGGCTGCGGTCTGGGTCGTGTAATAGGCTTCCTGAGAACGCGCGGATTCGAGCTGGGCGGCGGCCTGCTTTACGGCATCGCTGTAAGTCGAGGGGTCAATTGTGAAAAGGAGTTGGCCCTTGCGAACATAACTTCCTGATTCGTAATGTTTGGAAAGCAGGCGTCCGCTGACCTCTCCGACAACTCGGGCCGTGGCGTCGGCCGTAAGCATGCCGGGATAATCCTTATGGAGCACGACGGAGTCAACCCTTGCTTGGGCCACACTCACCTTCGGAGGGGCCTCCGAGGAGTCTTTATCTTTATGATGCGAACAGCCTGCAAACAGAACAGTAAGGGCTGCGAATGAAATGAGGGCCGTCCGGCCGCGGCGGAAATTGGTATGCTTGATTTTCATAATGTGGAATTTCAATAGAATTGACAATTATGGCTTCCTGAGTCAGGGAAGAGTTATTCACCATCCCAGCCCCCTCCCATCGCGGCATACAGCGAGACAAGCGAGTTCAAGGCCTTTCCTTTTGCCACGATGGATGAGTTCTGATATTCGAGATATGACATCTGTGCATCGACAACATTGGTGAAGTCGGAGAGTCCCTGGCGGTAACGGTCGACAGAAAGTTCGAGAGCCTCCTCGCTGTCGGCGGCGACCCGCGAGTCGAGGTCGGCTTCAATGCAGGCGGCATTGAATGAAGCCAGTGCATTTGCCGCTTCCCGGAAAGCCGTGTGAAGGGTGAGATTATAAGATTCCGTCTCGGCCTCCAGATTGGCGCGTGCCTCGGCAACGCGATAATTGCGAGCCAATCCGTCGAAGATGGTCCATGAAAGTGTTGGAGCAACGCTGTAGGCGAGCGAACGCGACCCGAACAGGTCGCCGGCACGCTGTCCCTCGGTTGCGATTGAGCCTGTAAGGGAAAGTGTCGGAAGGAAGTCTTTCTTCGCCACTCCCAGTTGGGCGGCGATAGCGGCGAGTTGTTGTTCGGCCTCCGCCACATCAGGGCGACGACGCAGAAGGTTGATATTTAGTTCCGCAGGCCCTACAACGGGCACTTCCGGCAATGGAGACGGAATCCGGAGAAACTCGAGTTGATCCGGCGTTGTGGCGAGAAGCAGTGCAAGCGAATTGACTGAACTGTCGATCAGGGCGTAAAGACCCGGCAGAGTGCTGAGTGTGGAATTGACCACCATTCTCGCCTGAACAACATCGAGTTTCGACACCAACCCGCATTCAAACCTCGTCTCGGCTATTTTCAGGATTTCCCTCTGACTGTCGAGATGCCGGAGAGCCACGTCAAGCTCAGCCTGATACATTCTCAGCGAGAGATAGGTTTGGGCGATATTGGAAGCGAGACTAACCATAACTGCATCATAATCGGCCGCTGAAGCCTTGATGTTGGCCTTGTCGACCTTTGCTTGAGCCGCAATGCGTCCGAACACGTCGATTTCCCAGCTCATCGACAAGCCGAGTGAGAAGAGATTGGACTGTGAGGAGGCCACATCCGCACCTATGGATTTGCCGGCGGTTCCCTGACGGGCGTAAGCGGCGGAGGCACTCAGCTGAGGGAAGTAACCGGCCTGGGTCTGGCGGAGCACGCTGCGTGCAGCCTCGATGCGTTTGGAGGCCGCCAGAAGATTATAATTGGCGTCAGCTCCCCTATCGATGAGCGAACGAAGGGTCGTGTCGCCGAATGACTCCCACCATCGGTCGACTTTGGGATCAGGTTGCATTTCAGTTCGGTCGAGATTCCATTCGACCGGAGTGTGCGACGACCGGGCCACGCTATCATCTTCAAGGGGACGAGCCGTACTGTCCGGACGCAGTACAACCGGATCGCCGACATGCCATTCTGCATGAAGCGACTGAATGGTCCCGATTAGCATACCCAGGGATAAGAATGTAGGTAATAGTGCGTTTCTCATAGTGAAATCGGTGACTTGGAGAGTAATTAATAATCTCCGTCTATAATATTATAACCTAAAACTCCCCCTGCGGTTCGCTATCGCAGAGGGAGTTTTTTACTTTACGTCAACTGTATCATATCGGGCGACGTCGAATTTTCGATAGAAGCATCGGCTGGTCTGCTCCGGGGCTGATAAAGGAAAAATAAGAGGTCATCCCCTCGTCGGAGCGGAGAAGTTCAATCGTTTCCCCGAAGCGGATTTCTTTCATGAAGGAGAGTTCGATTCTCTCCACTGCCGAATTGTCGAACTCCTCAAGCGAATATTGATTCAAGAGCAAGTCGATGTAGCGGACGGTGTTGACATGACGGTAAAAGTCGAGGTCGGCATATCCAAATTTATGGGTGACGACGTCGGCCGACGCGAGCACAGCGCCACGTGGCAGCCCCCCTTCGGGCACCTCTCTAACCACGGGATTGTGCTTTCCTTGTCGGGGAATCGGACATTCGCACGGGGCGATCATTCCCTCAGGCAGCGTAAGCCGGTCGAGGCCGACACTCTCACGCGTTTCAGTCGAGAGCACCATCCATATCGAACGAGCGTAACCGAGCGAGGAGCCGGCGGAATCATCAATCCTGAAACAACGTTCGGAAAAATGACGATTCCAAGTCTCGATCCAAGTGGAAAGCGTGTATTCAGAATTTACCCGGGGGTAATCGGTCATTTCAATGGCAAGGCGCGAAAGTACCCACCCGCAATCACGTTGCTGCATGGCAGGATTTCCAATGCCGAGGGAGTTGGCATGCGCTGTGGCAATATCGATAATGGCCGATGTGAGCCGGGGAAGCGCAAGACGCCCCTCGGCATCCGTATCTCCGGCTGAAACGAAAAACCGGCGGGTGAGCACCGGGGTATAACTTGTATTCATAAAAGCAAATTTAAGAGAATCTTTTCAGTTAAACAATTTATCTGACCACAGCCAGCGCATTATTATCGGGTAGGAAACGCAAAAATTTTGAATGATTGTAAAAATATGTTATTTTTGCATCTGCTTATTAAATGACTTACCTAACCTTTCGCTACTTTACTCGCGAACGATTAATAAGGTTTTCACAGATAGCAACAATATAACACAACTAATACTTATTAACAACATGTCGCATAAGCATCTTGCGCAAGCAATCGCACTCCTTGCTCCGGCAATCCTGACGGGTTGTGTGGATTCGAGCTATGACCTGAACGACATCAAGGATGTTCGCGTGGAGGTGAAAGACCTTACATTGCCTGCAAACCTTGAGCCGATCACGATGGACAATGTGATCAAGTTTGATGAAAACAGTAAGATTAAATCTGTTACAATCAATTCGAAAACGTTCTACGCTCTCTGCCAGTCGGGCCATTTCGACACCGATCCTATCGAACTTCCTTCCGTGCTTGTTCCCGCCACGGACATTCCCGATACTGAGGCGGATATGCCTCGGATCTCCGCCCCCGCCGGCACCTCTCGCCGCGCTCCCGGCCAGACAGTGTCCTATCTCCTTGAAGATATTACGGGCGTCTTCGATTACAGCTCCGACGATCCCCTTCCCAAGGAATTGACCAAGATTGTCGACATTACGGTCACTCCTTTCTCGTTTGAACTTGATCTGACAGTTGACGATCCCTCAAATCTTTTCGACGAGCTTTCGTTCAACGATGTCGACATTCAAATTCCTGCCGGTCTGACAGTCTATCCTTTCCAAGGAGGAAGCTACAACAAGCAGACCGGTATCTGGCATGTTGACGGCATCACTCTTCCAAAGGGAGAAAAGAAAGTCGCTCTTTCCCTCACCGCCAGGGCTATTGATATCGCCGCCGCCAAGGTTGAAATCACTCCCGACAATAAATTCTTCCTCCACGGAGACTTTACAATTAAACGCGGAATCGTGAATGCCGAACCGAGCATCGTTGCCGGCGTTCCGACCTCCATGCCCGAAACGGCAAAAGTGAAGATCCAATATAATCTTGAGTCGTTTGATATCCAGGCTTTCTCAGGCTCGATCCGCTATGTCGACGGAATATCGATCGACCCTGTCGTTCTCTCCGATATCCCCGACTTCCTTCAGGGCGACGAGACTGTTATAAAACTCGCCAATCCTCAGATTTACCTGCAGCTCAACAACCCGGTTGCGGCCGACGGCGTGACATTGCGCGGCAATCTTGACCTTCAGGCAATCCGCGGCGACCATTCGTCCCGGACTTTCCGTCTTGACAATAATCAGGAAATTGAAGTGGGCACTGTATATGGCGTAGACGGCCCCTACTCTTTCGCGCTCGCTCCGAGCAAAGACGACCTGAATGTGCCGACTCCCGGTTCGCCGGAAGGTAACGACGTGGATTATTCCCGGGATCTTACCTACTATCCTTTTACGTCGCTGAGGAATCTTCTCGTGCCGGGGAACGGCGAGAGCGGTCTTCCCGACAAAATTGGAATTGATATGAATGTGCCTGAAACGGATGTGATCGATTTCCCGCTTGACCGCACGCTTGTCGGATTTTCGGGTGACTATGAGCTCGTTGCCCCTCTGGCACTTGATGACGGCTCGCGCATCATCTATGAGGAGGATGTGACCGGTTGGGGAGAGAATGACCTCGCCGACCTTACGGTTACAAAACTGCGCGTGACCGCTACGGCCACGAATAACACTCCTGTGGCAATCAGCCTTAGCGTACAACCCCTTCAGCCCGGCGACCCGAATCCCACAGTGATTCCAGGAGCCGAACTCACCAGCAACGTTATCGCGGCCGGGTCGACGTCTGAACTCGTGATTGAATTTGTAAACCCGGATGTAGAGGTTTCGAACCTTGACGGTATCCGTCTGCACGCTATTCTTGACGGCAGCACTCTTACGAATCCTCTTAGCCCTGACCAGACTCTCGTGCTTGAGAATCTGAAGGCGACCGTGAGCGGCTACTATAACGCTAAACTTGATTAATCCTCATCATGACGCTTTTCAAAATGAAAAACAAGATTTTTATTCTTATGCTGGGCGGCATGATGGCCGTGGCATCCACCGCCTCCGCGCAGCATACCACATCGGGTTATTTCCTCGACAATTATAATTTCCGCTACCAGATGAACCCTGCTTTCGGCAACAAGCATTCTTTTGCCACGGCAGCTATCGGCAACATCAATGTCGCCATGAGAGGAACGCTCCACGTTTCCGATCTCATCTATGTCCGCGACGGAAAGACTGTGCTCTTTACCGATCCTTCGGTGAGCAGTTCGTTCCTCAACGATATGTCGAGCCGTCCGCGTCTGGAAGCTAATCTCAACATCAATCTTCTCTCCGGCGGATTTAACGCCTGGGGGGGCTATAATACGGTGTCGATTAACGCACGTGCCGATATCCATGCGGCAGTGCCCAAGTCGCTTATCCGGATGATGAAAGAGGGTATCACCAATAAGGAATATTCTTTCTCCGATCTGGCGGTAAGCGGACAGGGTTTCGGTGAAATCGCTTTCAATCATTCGAGAGACATTCCGCAAGTGCCGGGATTGCGTGCCGGCGCAACGGTGAAGTTCCTGCTTGGAGTTGCCAATTTCCAAGCTGAGGCTCCCGAAACCAAGGTGAATCTCGGTGTCGATAATTGGACCGCTACAACTCGTGCCGACATATATGCCAACCTCGGAGGCCTCCGCTACAAGACGGATATAAATGACGAGGGAAATCCTTACGTGTCGGGAGTCGACATGAATGGTTCGGGGTCTGTCGGAGTGAACGGCTTCGGAATGGCCTTTGATCTTGGCGCTTCCTATGACTGGAATGATTTCAACTTTTCACTGGCATTTAATGATATCGGCTGGATATCTTACTTCAACACTAAGAAGGCTTCGACCAATGGCAGCCATTCTATTTCATCAAACGATTATATCTTCAATGTTTCCGATGATAAGGATGTGCCCCACAACGCTGAAGCCGAATGGGATCGTCTGACCGACGACCTTTCGAAACTTTACGACCTTCAGGATAATGGCGACGTCGGAACTCGCAGTGTTGCGATGGGAACGACAATGAATGTCGGCATTGACTATAAACTGCCCTATTACCGTCGTCTCCATTTCGGTCTGTTAAGCTCAACGCGCTTTCAGGGCGACTTCACCTGGAGCGAGGTTCGCATCTCCGCTAACGTAAATCCTGTCGATTGTTTCTCGGCCAGTGTCAACGGCGTGTTCGGCTCGTTCGGCGCAGGTTTCGGCTGGCTGCTCAACTATTACGCCCGTGGCGTGACGGTGTTCCTCGGAATGGACAACACGCTCGGAACACTTACGAAGCAGGGGATTCCCCTCAATTCTAACGCATCGGTGAACTTCGGTATCAGCGCCGTGTTCTAACGGATTCCGGAGCATTCTCTGAATAAAAAACTTCTATAAGAGGCCGTCTTGCTTGACGCAAGACGGCCTCTTATTTTTGAATGGTTTTACCGTCAGTGAGGGATCAAAGATCATTAACCCGGCTGACCGAGAGATTCTGGAACATCCAAAAACTAAGACGGCCGCTCCGGAGAGCGGCCGTCGGCTATGATGATTGGGGAAGTTGCGATTATTTTCCGGTTGTGATGCGGATGCAGATTCCTCCGTCGGGGTTCACGTTGATTTCCAACGTGGTTCCTTCTGCGAGACGAATGGCGGGAGCGCCTTCGCGATTATTCTCATGGGGAAGGGTGAACTTGGAAGCTGTGCCTCCTTCAACGGGCGCGAGAGCGCGGGCCGTATCCACACCTTGTACGGGAGTGGGGGCCGGCGTTTCGGTCTTGGGTGCGGCAGGCTTCGGAGCAGGAGTGGCTTTGGGTGCGGGCTTCGGAGCGGCTTTGGGAGCGGCAGCCTTGGTAGCGTTTCCAAATTCGAAGATCGGTTGGTCGGTTGCCATCACATCCCCCTCTTCAACAAGTGCGCGAGCGATTACGCCTGCACGATCGCTGACGAGGTTATTTTCCATCTTCATGGCTTCGTAAACAAGAAGCGTATCGCCAACTGCTACGGTATCGCCGGGTTTAACCTTGATCTCAAGAACCGTGCCGCCCATGGGAGCAAGCATTGTCTCGCCGTTGCCTTCAACTGCGGCTTCGTCTGCAGCGGGAGCGGCGGCGCCTTCTCCTACGAATTCAATCAGCGGCTGGCCCGTCGACATCACATCTCCTTCGCCTACGAGAACTTGCTTAACAACTCCGCCGAGTTCGCAGGCGAGGTCGTTCTCCATCTTCATGGCTTCGTAAACGAGAACCACATCACCGGGTTTAACCGTATCGCCGGCTTTTACGCGAATGTCAAGCACGGTTCCTCCCATCGGAGCATTGAACACGTCGCCGGTGACAGCCTCGGCAGCGGCCGCTTTGGGAGCCTCAGCCTTGGGAGCGGCGGCTTTGCCTGCCTCGAATTCTGCCTTGCGAAGGTTGGTCAGGAAGGTCTTGGCAACTGCGGGTAGGAGTTCAAGAAGGAGATATTCCTCTTCGTTCTGAGCGAGCTTAACGCCGCCGAATTTTTCGAGTTCGGGGTTTGCGGGAGCCTTGTAGGAAGCCACATCGTAGGGTTTCTCTTCAGGACTGCCCGTAATCTGCTCGCGGAATTTGGGATCAACGGGAACGGGAGTCGTGCCGTACTCTCCTTTTACGAGGGAGATGAACTGGTTGTTCTTGTTTGTATAGTCAGGTTTTCCGGCACGGCGGTCCATAGCAAGATTGACAGCCTGCGAACCGACGATCTGGCTCGTCGGGGTCACGAGGGGCACGAGACCTGCATCGCGACGCACTTTCGGGATGAGGGCCATAGCCTCTTCAAGGACATCCTCTGCACCGAGGGCGCGGAGGTTGGCAACCATGTTGGAGTACATACCGCCGGGAACCTCAGCGTTCTTGACGAGTTCGTTGGGCTTGGGAAGTCCGAAGTATGCCTCGATCTTATGGCAGGCGTCAAGGAGTTCTTCCTCGCGGTTGGCTTTGGCAGCCTCGATGGCGCGGTCGAATTCAGCGTCGATTTCTGCGGGCATTTCTTTGAGAGCTTCATCAAAGTCGCGGGGCCAACGGTCTTTGTTGAGGTCGAAGTCGGCGAGGGCCTTGCGAGCATCCTTGAGCTCATGGCGAATCTTTGCCACAGCCTCCATGTCGGCATCAACCTCTACGCCGAGACGACGACAGAAAATGTCGATAAGCTCGATGGAGGGAGCCGCCGAACCGCCCCCGAACCACCAGATGTTGGTGTCTACAATGTCAACGCCCTGGATGATGGAGGTCAGCACTGCTGCCAGACCGTAACCGGGCGTACAGTGGGTGTGGAAATCCACGGGCACGCTGAGAGCCTCTTTGAGCTTCGGCATCAGCGTATAGATGCGCGAGGGACTAACCAGTCCGGCCATATCCTTGAGCGTGATCATTTTCGCTCCGAGGGCTTCCATTTCCTTCGCCTTGTTTACGAAGTATTCGTCGGTGAAGATCTTTTCCTCTTCGGGAGTGCCTTTCGGGTCGACCGTGTAGCAGACTGCCGTGTCGGCGATGCCTCCGAGCTCGTTGATCATCCGGATTGAGCCCTTGATATTGTTGATGTCGTTGAGCGCATCAAAGATACGCATAACGTTCAGACCGTTTTCAATTGCTTTTTTGTAGAAACCTTCCAGCACGCTGTCGGGATAGGGGACATAGCCGAAAAGGTTGCGTCCACGGGAAAGAGCCGAAAGAAGGGAAATTCCCTTCATGGCCTTCGAGCATTCGCGCAGACGCGTCCAGGGACTCTCTCCAAGATAGCGCATCACTGAGTCGGGAACTGCTCCGCCCCAGACTTCCATTATATAGAATTTGGCGTCACGATAAAGGGGAAGAAGTCGATCGACGTTTTCCTGCTTCATACGGGTCGCGAAGAGTGACTGCTGGCCGTCGCGCAGCGTCAGGTCTCTGATTTTAAGTTTTTTAACCACGTCTTGTCGTTTTAGTTGGTTGTGTTTGATGGTATAGAATTATATTCTGGTCCAAATTTAGAAATATTTCCTTAATTGAAAAAATATTTGCTGCAAAATCCTCAAATTATTTTCTTAATGCGAATGGGCCTCCGTTTCTTTCGAGGAAACGGAGGCCCATTTTAGCCTCTTTTTGCGACGTAATTATTTCTCTGCTTTTGTCGCTTCAAGGAATTCCTGATGGTATTTTTCGAGGATTTTATGAATCGCATGTCCGATAGCAACGTAATCCTCTTCTGTCAGGTTGGCGAGGGAGGCGCGGATGCTCCAGTCCGGACCGGCAAAGCCACTGCCGTTGAGAAGCACGACCGATGTCTCTTTGGCAAGCCTGAGTACGATGTCAAGCGGCTCATGATTTGCTTCCAACCAGTTGCAAAATTCCTCTCCGTAGAATTTTTTACCCCAGACCATGATGTCGATCTCTGAATAATATCCTACGCGGTCGGAATCTTCCTTCATAATAAATCCGGCTGAATCCCAAAGCGCTTTGAGGCGACGGCGGATCATGTCCTGCATTGCTTTCTTATATTCGTTTTCGGTGTCGACGAGACACATCAGAGCGAACAACGACATCTGAATCTGCTGCGGGGTGGAAAGGCCTGCCGTATGGTTAAGCGCGACGGCACGCGAATCGGCAACTATCCGGTCGATAAACGGAATTGCATCGGGATCGGGGGTCAGCGAGCGGTAACGGTGGTGGAGGTCCTTGCGCTGGATTTCCGGCAACTCGGCAAGAAGCCGGTCGTAGATATTCTCTTTTGCCAAACCGATAACGGCCAGTCGCCAACCCGTAGCTCCGAAATATTTCGAGAATGAATAGACACACAGGGTGTTGGCGGGAAGTTCATACATCAGCGAGCGGAATTCCGTGGCGAATGTGCCGTAGACATCATCCGTAACGATCATAAGGTTGGGATTGTCGGTCTTTACTATCTCCACAATCTTTTCCATGCTCCTTTTTGATAATTTGTAGGATGGCGGATTAGAAGGATTGACAAGGCAGAGCAACTTGATGGAGGGGTCGCGGAGCTTGTCAAGTTCCGAATCCGGATACTGCCATATATGATAACCCTCCTCATCCATTTCGTTGGCTTCGATGTTGACAACATCAAATTCGTAACGGTCAAGACCGGGAATCTCAAGATAAGGGGTAAAGATTGGAGTCATCAGAGCAATCCGGTCGTGGGCATTCACGAGGTGGTTGGCCTGAAGGGAGTCAAAGATGTAGCACATTGCAGCCGTGCCTCCCTCCGTCGCGAACAGGTCATACTCCTTACCGAACCCGGGAGCGTTATCGCCCATCTCTTTAGCCATATACGCGCGGATAATCTCCTGAGTGTGGTCGAGAATCCTGACCGGGGTCGGATACTCATCACCGATTATGCCTTCCGCCCATTCGTAAGCAAGGGAATCCGGGTCTATGCCGAGAGTATCCGTGCAATATTTTATGGCTTCGTCAAGAAGAAGCGCTCCCGGAAGGGTGGAATTGACCATGAGGAAATGTTTCAAACGGGCCATGGAGCCTTCACTCTCAGGGACGCCGGCGATACCCGGGTCCGCTTTATATGTGCGTGTGCATTCGCTGAGAGCCCATTGCCCGAGAAGGAAGAAGGCCTCACGAGGCGCCGTTGCAATCCAATCCGGATTTCCCCTGCCCGCGTTCAGGAATTGACCCGTGGCTTTGCGGGCGTCGCGTTTTGCAAGTTTTATAAGCTCATTCTTGATCTCAAACGGACTCATTTTCGATAGCTCGCGCTCTTTCGCTCTGATTGTGGAATTCATAGTATAATATTTTTATATGATTGTTTATTCTTCAATTATTTCATCTTTAGCAATCGCTAAAATTTCTTCTTCAGACTGAGGAGCTGCCTACATCACGAACACCATCACCAACCCGCAAAGTATAAGAAGGGTGTTCCCAATGGCATACGTGATCGTATAACCCATCGCAGGCACGGTCGACTGAAGCGAATCCTGAATCGCACCAAGGGCTGCCGTCGTGACACGACTTCCGGCCACGCAACCGAGGTTTATTGCGGGATGGAATTTAAAGACTTTGTCGCCGATGATAATTCCGAGCAACAGAGGCACGGTTGTGGCTATTGCTCCGGCGAGCAGAAGCTGCCAGCCTACCTGCTGCAGACCTGACACGAATGTCGGGCCCGCACTGATACCGATAACAGCTATAAACATATTGAGGCCAACGTTATTAAAAACCCATACAGCTGAGTCGGGAATTCGCCCGAATGTCGGATGCTTGGAACGCAACCAACCCAATACGAGACCTGCGATAAGCGCACCTCCACTTGTAGAGAGGCTAATAGGAACCCCGCCGAGATGAATCGTGATGGCGCCGATAATCGCTCCGATTGCTATGCCAAAACCGATGAATACCATATCGGACGCCGTGGTCGGTTTGTCGGCATATCCGATGTAAGCCGCAGTGGCATTGACATCCGCGACAGGGCCGCTCAATGTGAGAATGTCGCCGCGCTGCAGCTCAGTCTGAGCCAATACAGGCACCTCTACCCCACCACGCTTGATCGAATCGATAATCACACCGTGAGTCTGCTTTGCATTACGAAAATCGCCCACGGTCGTGCCCACGACGTTCTTCGAAGCAACCATCACGGGAATTCGTTCAACCGGGAAGGAAAGAAGCTGCGGATCGGAAACTTCAGGCCCTATCCAGCTTTCATCCTCTATTACTGATTCGCGACGTCCGGAGAGGACAACTTCGTCGCCTTTCTTAATCATTACGTCGGCCGCCGGTTGTGTCGTGATCGTATCTGCACTGCGAAGACGTTCCACAAACATTCTGCGTCCCATCGACAGAACATACTGTTCGATCTCTTCTACACTACGGGGCGTGTCGAAATACTCACCCTCCGCCCTGTAGGCTCTGTAAACAACCGGACGCCACGCATTGATGAGCGCCGGATCAGAAGCCGCCGGGTCAGAATTCATGCTGCGTTCCAAATCCTGGGTCTGCTTGCGCACTTTCTTCAAACCGCCCAGCATCACAGGACCCAGACTTCCCAGAATCCAGGCCGAACCGATCGTACCGAAGATATAAGTCACGGCGTAGGCCACGGGAATTATATTGATCAGCGAGGTCTTCTCCGCATCCGGAAGATCAAGAGTCTGGATCGTATCTCCGGCGACACCTATCACCGCCGACACCGTCTGCGCCCCCGCGAAGAGACCGGCAGCCTCGCCGGCATTGTAATGGAATATGAAAGCGACTCCGATTGTCGTGGCCAACACAATGGCACACATCATCACGGCGAAGCCGACCTGCTTTAGACCCGACCCTCGGAGAGAGGCGAAGAACTGCGGCCCGACACTATACCCGATAGCAAACAGGAACAGGAGAAAGAACACCTGCTTAAGCGGGCCCGGCACCGGAATATCAAGTTGCCCGACCAGCACCCCGACCAGAAGTACGGATGTGACTGTTCCGAGCGAGAATGATTTGTACTTAAATCGACCTATCCAAAATCCTAGACCAAGCGTAAGGAAAATTGCGATAGCGGGATTCTCCCTAAGCGTATCGACTAACCAATTGACAACTTCCATGTGTAGCAGATTTAATAATAGTGGAACCGAAATGGCACACAGTGTTTTTCATATTTTTAAAAATAAAACATCATAATTTCACGGTTAGTTCACGCCATTCCCATATTCGTGTTCCTGACTTCCGACCCTTGACAATTCGCATAATTCCATTCATAAGCCTCACCTAAACCGCTCAAATCACCACGACTATTGAAACAGTACCACAGGCCGACCGCAAGGAAAGCCGGAGATTGGCAAGAAAACGTTCACCCACTCAAGCACATACCCCAAAGCACTGTTAAAAACGACCGACTCACACGCATCGGCAACGACTTTCAAAACGCAACACGGATAAAAAATAGAGAAACAATTTGGAAACGCCGACAAAAAGTATTAACTTTGCAGCAGAATATTGACAAGCAGCCGATGTAGACTCCGCGACTCAAGCAAAAACAAATGCAAGAGAGCGAAGGCCAAATAAAAGCTGCGAAGAAAGATAACACAGCCAATTCGCACGGCGAAAAGACTGACGGTCCTATAGCTCAGTTGGTTAGAGCACCTGACTCATAATCAGGGAGTCCTTGGTTCAAGCCCAAGTGGGACCACTTAAACATCATTCAAAAGAAGTCAAAGCCTTGATAATCAACATTAGCGAGGCTTTGTTGCGTTTAGGTGCAGCAAAGCACTATGAAGAACTATAAATAATGTGGGTTTGCTATCCGTGGCCGCCCCCGGAAAAGGCGGTTGCGCAGGTAAATACTTTATTTTGTGTCTGGAGATTTTTCAGTTGAAAGGCAAAAGAATAGCCCTGCTCCGCACGTTTTCAATTACGAGCAAGCAAGGATTCCTTAGTTGATGATACAGCAAAAAATTGGAGCGTAGAGTCCACGCGGGTGAAAACGGACATCAACATATTGGATATTGAATACTCGCTGAAAATGATTAACTTTGCATAAAAAACATGACCTCATATTTCAACTGTGATTATATGGCGGGGGCGCATCCCGATGTGCTCAAGTCTTT
>CAMWRW010000030.1 GCA_947176755.1 uncultured Porphyromonadaceae bacterium | reverse complement strand
GACAAAGATACAATAAAAAAAGAAATTAAGCTCTATCTGAGCGTAGCAAAAAGAGTAGATGTCTCTCAAGGATGTCTTATTGAGCTTGTCAATGCGATTCTCCATAAGCTTAAAAGCGGATGTCAATGGAATCAGCTTCCTGTGGGACACCTTTTCAGTGATGTTGTGCTGAGTTGGAATGCGGTCTATCATCATTTCAGGAAATGGTGCAGACTGGGAGAGTAGCAGTCTATGTTCGCGACTCTCGTCAAGAGGAATAAGACTAAGCTTATTATGTCAGTCACCCAGATTGATGCTCCCCAAACTCCAGCGCAGAGAGATTGAGAGAACGTTGAGTATCAAGGACACATGAAACGAAAGACAACCAACTCCCTGTATGTCTGTGATCGGCAGGGTCTTTCCCATAAAATAAATAGCCTGTCTATATTGATATTTGTTAAATTTCAACTTCGGGAATTATATCATTTTAATTCTTTTTAAGTATTCCCTGTGGGGTATTATCCTATCAATTTACTCCCGATAGAGTATTGCCATGCCTTTGGGTTAGCTATAATTTTGCACTGTCAAAAAATATTCCACAGTGAAACTAAGCATCATCAATCGATTTTTAGCTTCTTCCATGCTGCTTGTCCCGGCGCTTTGTGCCGGAGCAGCCATGGAAAACCCAACCGACAGTGTAGCTTTGGCGGAGGTAAAGAAAAAGATTTCAGCCTGGGATCGACTTCATGTCGGAGGATATGGCGAAGTCGCAATGTCCCGCAATTTTTACAGCGACAATTATCTGCGCTATTCCGAGCCCGCTCGCTACAAGAATTCAAGCAGCCACGGCCGCTTTGACCTGCCCCACGTGGTCATTTATCTTGGTTATGATTTCGGAAAGGGATGGTCATTCAGTTCGGAGATAGAGTTCGAGCATGGCGGCACGGAGGCTGCCGTGGAAATCGAAACCGAAGAGGCCGGCGAATATGAAAAGGAAGTGGAACGTGGAGGCGAAGTCGCTCTCGAACAGTTCTATATCCAGAAGGAATTCTTTCCCCAGCTTAAGCTGCGTGTCGGAATGCAGGTTGTGCCTGTCGGGGCGACTAACGCACACCATGAACCCAATCAGTTCTTCGGAGTCTATCGCCCGGAAGGGGAGAACACAATCATGCCCTGCACATGGCATGAGGTTGCCGTTTCACTCAGCGGTAGGGCCGGAAAGTGGTCCTACATGGCGATGTTCATGCCGGGTCTTGATTCCGAGCGCTTCGGAAATCAGTCGTGGATTCACGACGGCTCTGCCTCTCCGTTTGAATTTAAGATTGCCAACAATTATGCGTTCGCCGCAAGGGTCGACAACTATAGTGTCAAAGGTCTGCGCTGGGGATTAAGCGGATATGTCGGAAATTCATTCCGTAACACTCTTTATCCGACAGAGTCTGAGAAGAACAAAGGAATCCGGGGCACCGTCTCTGTCCTTTCGGTCGATTTCAAATATGACGACCATAACTGGCTTGTCAGAGGTTATGGCGACTGGGGACATCTCACCGATGCAGCCCATATCACCAAATTCAACATCTCAATGTCGAAAAACTCCACGTCAAAACGTCAGGAAGTGGCCTCGGATGCTGTCGCGGCCGGTGTTGAAGCAGGTTATAATATTTTCGGCGTGATTCCTTCAATGAATAAGCGCAATCAGAAGTTCTATGTGTTCGGACGCTATGATTATTACGACTCTATGGCCCGAATGGAGAATTCAACACCTCTTGGATGGTGCGGTCGTCAGAAAATCACTGCCGGTGTCAACTGGTTTCCGATTCCTCAGATTGTCGTAAAAGCCGATTATTCCCTCGGCATCCTTGAAAAGAAATATAATAATGAGCCTGCGATTAATCTCGGCATCGCATACGTCGGATGGTTCAAATAATCGCCATTATCCATAAACTGCATATTAAACTTTAAACCATAAAATATTATGAAACTTTCAAAAATCTTTCTCCTGTCGCTCTGCGCTCTCGGAATCGTTTCCTGCAGCGACAGCAACAACGAACCTGAAGAAATCTCAGCAAAAGAACTTTCGCTTAAATCAGCGACTGTGGCCTACGTTGACAACACTGTCCTGCCTACATATAAGGCAATGGCCGATGCGGCAATCAACATGCGGGATCTTTGTCATATCATGCAAGAAAAGCATGCCGCAGGAACTCTCACCCAAAGCGATATTAAGGCGGCCGGCGATGCTTGGAAACTTGCCCGCAAGCACTGGGAGCTCAGCGAAGCTTTCCTCTTCGGTCCCGCTGCCAACCATAACATCGATCCTCATATCGACTCCTGGCCGCTGGATAAGGCTGCAATGGAAAACCTTCTTACCCAAATTCGCAACGGCGGCAACTGGTCGCTCGAAAATAACGGCGGCTACGGACTGATCGGGTTCCACTCCGTTGAGTTTATGCTCTTCCAACTGAGCGAAGATGAAAACACCTCGCTCGTTCACTCCACAGATTACACTCCCGAAGAACTTGAATACCTTGTGGCTGTGGCCGACGATCTCTGCCAGCAGTGCGTATGCCTTGAAGCTTGTTGGGCCGGCACGGATAATCTTTCGGCTGCCAAACAGGAGATCCTTGAAGATGCCGACCTCGATTATAATGAGGAATACGGTTGGGAAATGAAGAATGCCGGTCAGCCCGGTTCGCGCTTCAAGACCTATCAGGAGGCTGCAGAAGAGATTATCCAGGGTTGTATCGATATCGCTGATGAAGTTGGAAATACGAAAATTGGTCGCCCTCACCTCGGATCCTCCCTTGAGGACAAGAATTATATCGAGTCTCCTTATTCCCTTAATTCTATCGAAGACTTCGCCGACAATATCCGTTCGGTCCGCAATGCTTATCTTGGTTCTCGTTCCGGCGATGCTTCGGTCAGCGATTATGTCAGGAGTGTCAATGCCGAAGCCGACAAGCAGGTTCGCGAAGCGATAGAAAATGCGATTAAAGCTATCGAGTTGATTCCCGAACCCTTCGCCAAGAATGCTGCCGGCTCTCTTAGCGAGGCTGCCATGAATGCAGCCGGCGAAACTCTCGTCGATGCCCTCGAGATAGCGATGGCTGCCCTCACGCGCGAATGATAACAGTTATTGCAAGTTTATGAAATCTATCGATTTATATAAATCAGGTCTTCTCGCTCTATTGGTGTGTTCGTTGGGGGCATGTTCCGATGATAAAATCACAAATGATGAGATTCCTGAAGATAAAGTATTGCCTGAATGGTACTATGCCGGCGGCGAACTGGGAACGACCTATCTAAGCACGACGAACGTTTTTGAGCAGCCCGCTCCCGCAATTGATCGCCAAGGCCTCTACCAATCCTTCAAGAATGGCGAGGCTCTCTTCGAGAAACCCTTCATGACGAATCAGGAGGGTGTCAGAAGCGGATTGGGGCCGGTTTATATCCGAACCTCCTGCACGCATTGTCATCCCAATTATAGCCACGGCACGCGTATCCCCTCCGGCACGTTCAACACCAACGAGATTGGAAACGGCTGTCTGCTGGTCGTTTATGATCCCGCCACGGAAGGCTATGTTTCCTGGCTCGCAGGCATGCCCCAGAGTCACGCCGTCGCCCCCTTCAAAGCCCCTCTCGACGAGTCCAAAATCACGGTTAAGTGGTTGAATGCTGTCGATGAGTGGAACAACCGCTTCGATGACGGCGAAACCTACGACCTCCAGTATCCTGAGGTTTCGATGCCCTCTGACGCTATATATGTGGTCAATCAGGGATATCAACTACCCGGAAATTATGCTGTCAAACTTGAATCCACTATCGGTGTTTATGGAACGGGTCTTCTCGACGCCATCACTGAAGAGGATATTCTCGCCCAATATCGGAAAGAAGAGACTGAAGGCTTCATGCAGAACGGTTTGAATCCGGCGTTCTATGCCGGAGGTCAATGGCAGTCAATGTATGCCAACTCCGTGCAGGGTGACGGAACCCCGTATGTACGTCGTTTCACCTACGCTCTCTCGAGAGGCCCTCTCCAGGATGCTGCCGGCGCGAACGCAATCTGGAACATCACAAACGTGACCCGCTCCGACCGTCGTTACCATTATCTTGATGCTGCGGGAACCTATGCGCTCTACTCTTCTAAAGACCCTGAGGTGCAGGCCGGTTTCGAGGATTACATCAAGCGTATCGACCCCAAGCGAGTCCATCCGACTTATTGGGAAGGCTCGATGGAGGAGCGTATCTATGCTTATCTGACCGATAAGAATCTTGATCCCGAAATGACTGATGATGAGTACACCGACCTTATGGTTTGGCATCGAGGTCTCGCTGTGCCTGCCGTCCGCGATATCGATGATCCCGACGTGATCCGCGGTCGTGAGTTATTCGCTGAGATTGGCTGTGATTACTGCCATCGTCCCTCCTGGACCACAGGACCTGACAACATCGTCGACCCGGCTAAATTCTTCAAAGGAAACGAACTGCCCAAATACCCTTATCAGAAGATATGGCCTTATACCGATATGGTTCAGCATAAGCTTTGCATGCAGAATGATATTCGTGGCGGATGGTGTCGCACGACCCCTCTCTGGGGCAGAGGCCTGCATCAGAAAGTGACGGGAAGCGCTACGGCCGACCGTCTCCATGACTGTCGCGCACGCACAACGATGGAAGCAATCATGTGGCATGGATTCTCCTCCCAAAGTGATGCCCGCTATTCCATCGAGAAATTCCGGAGTCTCTCGAAAGCCGATCGCGACGCGGTTATTAAGTTCGTAGATGCAATCTAATGCCTTAGAATGAAACATCAACCTTTTACGTTACTCCTTCACATTGCCCTGGTCATTATTTTGGCCGGGGCAATTGTGACTCATTTTTGGGGCATACAGGGCACGCTTACTTTGCAGACCGGAGCTCCGGCCGTGACTTACTTTTCAAAGGAATCCGGACCCGGAAATGGAGAACTCCCGTTTGCCGTCAGTCTGGAAAAAGTCGAGGTTATCTATTATCCGGCAACCACGACTCCAATGGATTTCCGGAGTGAAATCAACGTCGATGGCCGTATGATTCCCGTTGCCATGAATAGGGTGGGGGAATATAAGGGCTGGCGTTTCTATCAATCCGGAATAGGGGGCGACAGCTCGATATTATCCATCAGTCATGATCCCTGGGGTATCGGAATTACTTATTCAGGCTACGCTCTTTTGTTTCTCGGTCTGTTTGGATTTTTCTTTCAGAAACGTACGTCTTGGCGAGCTCTTCTCAGAAAATACAGGCAAGCGGTTGCCCTCGGGATTCTTCTCTTTGCCGTTACTCCCGCGGTTGCTTCTGCCGATACTTCCGCCGGCCTGACCCGGCTGAAAGTAATGCAGAAGCCATTGGCGGCAAACTTAGGCAAAGTCCTCGTATATTGGAACGACCGTGTCGCTCCAATGCAGACGATGGCCTATGATGTCACTTCATCATTGTATGGCTCCGACAGTTATAAGGGATATACTCCGGAACAGGTCCTGTCGGGATGGTTGTTCTATTACGACCAATGGGCGCGCGACTATTTCAACACTTTCCCCGAAGTGAAAACCGCACCCTCTGAACCCTCCACAAAAAAGGAAAAGAAACTGGCGGAAAAACTCGCCCTTGTCCAATGGATTGGCACGGGCGAAATCTTCAAGATATATCCCTATCTCGCAGTTGACGGCCATATCGAGTGGCTTTCACTCACGGGCCGTCGCCCTTCCGGAATGTCGCTCGACCAATGGACTTTTATGCAGACTTCCATGCCTGCAATAAAGGAACTGCTGATGACCGGTAAGAATATCGAGGCCAATGTCTTGTTAAATGAATTGAAAGCCGGTCAAAAAAAATATGCCGTCGGAACTGAATTGCCGTCCGATGGAAAAATTAAAGCCGAGATTCTTTACAATAGGACGATGCGTCCTGCCATTGCGGGAATAGTTGCGATCCTGATCGGGCTGACGATTCTGATGCTTCCTCTTTTCAGGTCCTGCGGAAAATGGCTGGAAGCATCCGGTCTGATTGTCTCGTTGCTCCTTTTCATATATTCTGGCCTCATGCTGGGCATGCTCTGGTGGATAGGCGGACATGTACCCGTCTCCAATGGGCCAGAAACAATGATGTTCATGGCATTTGTCTCTTTGCTCGGGGCAGTTTGGAGCCGGAACTCCACTTTGCGTGGCGGCCTGTTGATTGTCGCGGCTATTTCTCTGTTTGTGGCCGCGATGGGAGGCCGGACACCCCGAATCGGAGCGATGATGCCGGTTCTTTCAAGTCCGCTTCTCTCAGTCCATGTGATGGTCGTGATGATTGCTTACTCCCTGTTCCTGCTTATTGCCATTCTTTCAACCGTTGCTCTGCTTTCGCACTCAAAAGAAAGAATGCATAAATTGTCCATCCTTAACCGTCTGTTGTTGACTCCGGCCGTGGCGCTTTTAGGCGCCGGAATCTTCATCGGCGCCATCTGGGCCAATCAGACCTGGGGGCGTTACTGGGGATGGGATCCAAAGGAAACCTGCGCGCTAATCATGTGGATCGTATATGCTTTCCCGGTCCATTGGAGCAACCGCTATCTATCTTTCTTTCGAAATGATCGCATCCTTCACGTCTATCTCCTTGCGGCCATCCTGACAGTGGCTTTCACTTATTTTGGAGCAAATTATCTGCTCGGTGGATTGCATTCATACGCGTAACGTCAGATAATCCTTATTCAGCGCAAAACAAAACCCGCAGGCAAATTTCTGTCTGCGGGTTTTTAAATCATCTGTTTTTAAATCATCTTAGGAGCAGTTCCTTCTCCCGTCCAACAGTGATGGGGGAGGAGTGTCCCGACAACAGGACTGTATCATCCGGGAGCGTGAAAATCTTTTTGACGATAGATTCTTCAAGCTCTCTTCGATTTCCTCCCGGAAAGTCGGTCAATCCGGGACCGTGTTGATAGAGAGTGTCGCCGACAAAAGCGGCGTTCTCTTCCGGAGCGTAGAAAGTGACTGAGCCCGGTGTATGGCCCGGAGTATGGATCACTTTCAGATAAAACCCTGAATTATCCTTCAGTCTGATTGTCTCTCCATCGAAAAGCTCTTCGTAGTGGTCCACGGTTATCGGCTCCCCCGAATTGCCACTTAAATTCAGATAAGGGTCAGTCAGATACCGGGCATCTGCCGGATATATATAAATCGGGGCTACGAGTCTTTCCCTGAGAATTTCGGCTGCTCCGAAATGGTCGAAATGGCCGTGGGTCAGAAGTATCTTCTCAATGTGCCAGCCATTTCTGATGATTTCATCATAGATCAACCCCGCCTGTGCTCCCGGATCAATGAGGAAGCCCGACTTGGTATGATCATCAATATAGAAATAGGTGTTTTCAGCGAAAACTCCCTGCACCTGAAGTTCGCGTATCATGTTGCCTCCTTTGGTTTTAAAGAAGTTGACAACCGTCAGGACCGCACTGATGGGCTCTTTCAGTCGGTTCGCTTTCATTCACCTTTTTCATCGTTCGTTCGATTGCAGACTTGAAGCCATCAAGAGTCAGCGCCCCGGGCACTGCAAAATCTCCATTGAACACGATATATGGAACGCCACGGATGCCACGCATCATAGCCTCTCTCTCGTCGAAACGAACCTCATCATTATACATTTCCGATTCGAGAACTTCCTTGACCTCTTCCTCTTTCATGCCTGCTTCCAATGCTTTGGAAAGAAGAACCGAATGGTCGGCAAGAATCAAGTTTTCAACAAAATATGCTTTAAATAGCAATTCATTAAGCCGCTCGACTGTCTCTCGGTCATATTTTGATTCGGCGAGTTTCATAAGTCTGTGGGCATCTCTCGTATTGGAATATTGGGTTGTTGCATATTTGAAATCTATCCCTAATTCCCGACCGAGTGCTGAAATCTGTTCTATCTGCTCGTTTGCTCCTTCAAAACTCAGCCGATATTTCTTTGCGAAACGCTCCGGAGTTGTCGATACAACTTCCTTCGACGCTTCCGGGTCCAGCTCGTATGCGCGGTAATCAATCTGAATGTCATTCTTAACGCCAAGTTCTTCTATGGCTTTCTCAAGGCGTTTTTCTCCGATGTAACAGTATGGACATGCAAAATCAGACCAAATCGTTAGTGTAATCATAGTATTTTCCTTTCTTTAAAGTAGTAAATAGAATTTTTCCAGTTAATCTGACCATGTCTGAAAACAGTCTCTGCTCAACGGCAGCCCTTTGCTTTCAGTTCTTTATTTTGGTCCTTTCTTCATTCGATTATATAACGAATCGAGATTTAAAATGGTTGAGTATGCAACCATTTTAAACCTCGATTAACAATCCTAAATCTTCACTCCTGAATTTTCTATAGTCAGGGCGCGAGGTTTGATTGAGCGAGGAGTCGCGACGTGAAGATTTATGGCGTTTTTACTCTTTTGATTCTGAGGGCTGTGCGGGAGCGGCCTGTCGCATGGCGCTTTGGGGAGTCGCCGTCAGGTCTGCAGGAAGCACACGGGTCATTCTCGTGAAAATCAAAATGATTACGGAGAGTGCAAGAAGTGTGATGGCTGTCGAATGAAGCAAGTCTCCCATACCGACGAGCGGGCTGACTATGGCTCCGAAAACGTAACCCATCAGGCCGATAAGCGCCGATGCGTCACCGGCACATTCGCGTCCTTCATTCATGGCAAGGGTGTTGCCCACGGTAAACAGCATTCCGAGGCATACCAGCATTGGAAGATTGAGCGCTTCGTAGACCCAGACGCTGTTGACGGTGTAAAAGCAAGCGAACTGCGCCGCTGCTATGATAACAAGCGACCGTCCCGCTATGATAGCAGCCTTCTTCAAAGGCTTGAAACGAAGGGCAAGTGTAGAGCCGATGGCTACAAAAATTGCATTCACACCCATGAATAATCCGAATTGCAATTGGTCATATCCGTAATGGTCCTGAATAATGAAGGGTGCTGATGATATATAGGCAAACAACATTCCTAAAGCCGATCCCTTAAGCATCACGTGGGTGACGAAATATTTGTTGCGTGAAAGGATGGCGTAGTTCTTGAAAGCCACTCCAAAATGACCCGAGACCCGGCGGGATGCGGGCAGCGATTCTTTGTAAGCCGGAGTCAGGATGAGAAGAATGCAACTAAACCCGAACAGCACCCAGAAAATCCCTTGCCAACCAACCGACTTCGCCACGAGACCGCCGATTACAGGCGCACTTGCAGGAGCAAAACCGTTAATTGCCCCGACAAGCGCCATCACCTTTGCCAAAGCCCTTCCCCGATAGAGGTCGGCAGGAATAGTTCTTGCCAAAAAATATCCCCCGGAGGCCCCGAGACCCTGGATAAGCCGCCAGAAGAGGAATATATGGATTGTCTTCGACCAGACACTGCACATTGCGCCTATCGCAAACACGATCAGCGATCCGAATAGAATCGGTTTCCTCCCATACCTGTCGCTTAACGGACCAAGAATGATTTCTCCAACGCCAAGACCTATCATGCCGAATGTCAGTCCTAACTGCACGGTCGGTCGACTTGTATGGAAAGATCTGACCATTTCAGGAAGGGTTGGAAGATACATATCGTTGACAAACGATCCAAAGGCGCAGAGCAACACGAGATAGATGATAAGAAATACATAATAGCCTCCCGTTGGGCCTTGTTCGGCGGAGCCGGGGGCATGTGAAGTGGAAATGCTGTTGTTCATGTTTTTCATATTTTAATACTTAAGTATGTGTACGAAATTATTTATCGTATCGTATTATGAAGTATGTGGATGAAATTTTGGATTCGGCTGAAGGCGTTATGGGGTTCCATAGCAACAGAAGCCGGATTCTAAAGTACGCCTCTGAATTTATGAGGCGATGTATTAAATAATTTCGAACATATACTTATTTAACAAGACCGTCTGATTTTAAGTTCAGCAGGGCTTCAATGGAATCCGGCCGATTCCGGGATGGAGCCTATGCAATATTGCAGAGCCTGAAACATATTTTCATATAACCGCAAAGTGAAATATTGCAGTACATTATAAATTGGTGCTCTTTTTTATTATCTTTGCAATAGAAACTCTTAACACTAATTCATTATGGCAATCAATCTTGAAAAAGGACAACGTGTAGCCGTAGAGCTCCCCAAATTTACAGTCGGTCTCGGTTGGGACACGAATCAGACAAGCACCGGTTTTGAATTTGATTTGGATGCTTCTGCATTCATTCTTGGTGAAAACGGAAAAATCCTTGCCGACGAATACTTTGTTTTCTATAACAATCTCCAGTCTCCGGACGAATCCGTCCAGCACACCGGCGATAACCTGACGGGTGAAGGTGAAGGTGATGACGAAAGCATCAATATCGACCTCTCGAAGATCGATCCTCGTGCAACGGAAATTATTCTTGTCGTGACAATCCATAAAGCTGCAGAAAGAAAACAGAATTTCGGTCAGGTCCACAATGCCTTTATCCGAATTTACAACACTGACTCCGGCGAGGAGATTCTGCGTTACGATCTTGACGAGGATTTCTCAATTGAGACGGCAGTGGAATTCGGACGTCTCTACAAGCGCGGCGGACAGTGGAAATTCGAGGCCATTGGCACCGGTCAGAAAGGCGGTCTCGCTGAATATCTCAATAAATACAATTAATAGATTAAATTCCAATCAAAATGGCAATACGTCTTGAAAAAGGTCAGCGAATCAATCTTGAAAAGAGCAACGGATCCAAATTGACCGACTTCTGCGTCGGGTGCAACTGGGGCGCTATCGTCACGTCAGGCGGTTTCCTTGGCCTTGGCAAAAAAGTGGTGGATGTCGATCTCGACCTCTCCTGCGTGATGATAAATATGGATGGCAAACTTGTCGATCACATCTATTCCCCCCTTTACAAACAGTCGTTTCTTTCGCGTTACGGGATGCCTCCGGGCAAAGTTGACTCCCTCGACAGGGCTCTTCATCACAGTGGCGATGACCTCAAGGGAGATCAGGACGGCGACGACGGCCTCGACAATGAAATTATCACGGTCGACCTAAACCGTGTAGATCCCGGAGTCGAGCAGATTTTCTTCTTCCTCAACAATTGCGGAAAAGAAGATTTCTCCATGATTCCATACGCCTCGATCCGGATGTATGAAGGCACGCCGACGAGAGTAAAAGAGGTGTTTGCCTCCTATGATGTGGCCGCTGAACCTCGCTATGCAGGAATGACAGCCCTGATTATGGGCAAGCTCTACCGCCGAAACGGCGAATGGAAATTCTCGGCTATCGGAGACGCTTTCCCCGATGCAAACCTTTGTGAAACTATTAAAAGAATCGTAACCGATTACGCTAAATAATTATGAGAAGATTACCGGTTTATCTCCTCCTCGATTGCTCCGGCTCCATGTTCGGTGAACCTATCGAAGCGGTCAAAAACGGTGTGCAGGTCCTTGTTTCTACCCTTCGTCAGGATCCGTATGCCCTTGAAACGGCCTATCTAAGTATCATCACCTTTGACAGTAGCGCCCAGCAGCTCACGCCGCTCACCGAGCTCTCGGCATTCCAACAGCCCAACATCCAGGCAAGCGGTTGCACGGCTCTTGGCGAAGCTCTCTCTTTGCTCGCAGCCAAAGCTGACTCGGAAGTGACAAAGACAACTCCCGATCAGAAAGGCGACTGGAAACCGCTCGTGTTCATTATGACAGACGGCGAGCCGACCGACGATCTCAACAAAGGACTCGCTGATTTCAAAAAGGGAAAATGGGGTATGGTTGTGGCTTGTGCCGCCGGGGCAGGCGCAAACACGGATACGCTGAAGAAAATCACTGAGTGTGTCGTTTCTCTCGATACGGCCGACAGCGCCACCATCAAGGCCTTCTTCAAATGGGTGTCGGCATCTGTCAGCTCAGGCAGTATGAAAGTTGAGGAAACCGGCGTGGAGGCTGCAACCCTTAGCGAACTCCCTCCGCCTCCGCCTGAAGTGAACATCGTTTTATAATTTTTTTATTACACCGATCGCCTCCACTCCGGGGCGATCGGTCTCAACCCTTCGCTTATGCGTCGTCTACCGGTCTATTTACTTATCGATACTTCCGGCTCCATGCGCGGTGAACCTATCGAGTCTGTCAAAGTCGGGCTTGAATCAATGCTCTCAAGTCTGCGGCAGGAGCCGTTTGCTCTTGAATCTGTCAATATCAGTATTATCACCTTCGATCGTGATGTCAAGCAGATTCTCCCCCTTACTCCGCTCGATGAACTGCAATTGCCGGAAATCTCAACCCCAGAAAGCGGTCCGACCCATACCGGAATGGCATTGAAACTCCTTTGCAATAGAATTGACAAGGAAGTCCGACTTAGTTCTCCCGATCAGAAAGGAGACTGGATGCCTCTGCTTTTCATAATGACCGACGGCAAACCTTCAGATGTACAACTTTACCGCGAAATGATTCCGGAAGTAAAGAAAAGAAAGTTTGCAGGAATTATCGCTTGTGCGGCAGGAATGAGTGCCAAGACCGAACCCCTTAAGGAATTGACCGATTCGGTCTATTCTCTCGACACCCTTGATTCTGCCTCTTTTAAGAAATTTTTCAAATGGGTCTCTGATTCTATCGGTGTCGGAAATCGAAGCATCGGAGCCACCGACGAACTTCAACTCCCTCCGCCTCCCCCTGAAGTAAATGTCGTTTGCTGAATCTTAATAATTATCGATGCGTCAGAAAATATCAAGCGTATTGCCATATAAATTTAAGGCAATACATAATGAATTCGACCGCATAATACTATTGTCTTTCTAATCAAATATTATGGATAGAGCTCACAGAAAGGCTTCCCGAAAATACCGGGCAATTCATCGTCTGAACGAGACCGCGCGTATCCTTGACCGCGCGATGGACACCAATGGAATAATGCCTTCTGAGAAGGAACCCTTCCTCAACTGGGTTATAACCTCGATGTGGAATAATTTTAAACAGGATCGTATGAACCGACGATTGGTAATTGAAAACGAGATAAAGGATCTTAAACTGCGTTTCCCTAACGGAACGGTGAAAAAACAATATTCAGTGTTCTTTTCTCTTCCGTTGGATAAAATTTCCGATATCACTCTCGATGGAATTGAAGATCTTGGTCTGAGTCTCATTATTGACGATAACGGCTTGTGCTCTCTCGCAGGTCGTCCGACACAGGTCGGTGATTTCACTCTGAAACTTCGTTATAACACGATCGCCGGAGAACCCAGGTCGGAATTATCCATTCCTATCGCTTTCAATCCCAATCCTCGCGATCTTTGGAAGAACATTCCGACCGACCCAAACATCCTCTTTTTCAAACCTGATTCCGAATGCGAGTACGTAAAAGTCGAATCGAAAGTCGATGGAATGCCGTGCAAGGATATCGTGGCCGCAAGTCAGCGTGGCCGCAGTCATGCCCAGGAGGGAAAACCGCGTGACGATCATTTCCGGTTGTTTCATTGTGACGATTCCGATTGGTATGTAATTGCAGTAGCCGATGGCGCCGGTTCAGCGAAATTCTCCAGAAGAGGCTCTGAAATTGCTTGCAACGTCGTTGTCGAAGAATGCAAGAAACGTTTGACCAACAATCCTGCCTTTGAGGATGCGATAAGAGACTATAACGCGCAACCGGAAGACATGGAGAAGCGACTCCGGATGACCAATTATGTCCACGACATTGTGCTGCTCACGGCCCTGAAAGCCCATGAAGCGATCAACACTGTCGCCGCGGCAAACAGTGAGAATGTGCGTCTCAAGGATTTCGCCACAACCCTTATGTTTGCCATCTGTAAGAAATTTGAGTTCGGGTGGTTTATCGCCTCTTTCTGGGTTGGGGATGGCGCAATTTGCATTCTTGATACAGACCACAAGATTATCAAACTTCTCGGAACTCCCGATGAGGGAGAGTTTTCCGGCCAGACACGATTCCTTACGATGCCGGAGATATTCCGCGATCCTGATCTCATGAAGAAACGACTTCGCGCAACGATTGTCCCCGACTTTACCGCTCTTTTTCTCATGACCGACGGAGTCTCTGACCCTATGTTCGAGACCGATAAGAATCTCAATGATTATGCCAAATGGGAAGAATTCTATCGCCGGCTGACAAACGGATTCCCCGAGGACGCCATTGGTGGAGTCGATCTTTCCGATGACAACGAACAGTCGAAAGAACAACTTCTAAAATGGCTCGATTTCTGGAGTCAGGGTAATCACGACGACCGCACGATTGCTATTCTATATTAATCTCAGGAGTAAAGTTTATGGCTAATACGATAAAGCTGACCGCCTCTGATGGAACGCCCGTCGAGTTTGTCGACGAAGTGATCGGCAGCGGAGCGATGAAGGATGTCTATTTTAGTCCCGACAAAAGTTATGTTGTTGGCTTTTTTAGAGAGAAGCAAGATGCAAATGCAAAAGACCGACTTCAGAATATTGTTGGAAAATATCGCGAGAAGATTTTCAATCAGGTTGGTGGAGAATATTGGGATAATCTTTTCTGCTGGCCCACAAAACTTGTGGAATGGAATGGTCGTCTCGGGATTGTTTGCCCGGCCTATCAGCAGCAATTCTTCTTTAAGGATGGAATGTTCAAAGGCCAGGAAAAACAGGGAAAATGGTTTGCATCCGCAAAATTACGCAATAAATTCCTGACCCCGGCTCAGAAGGGCACATGGCTCTCCCACGTCCATCTGTGTCTCCAGATTGCCCGCGCTGTCAGACGACTTCACGCCGCCGGACTCGCGCATTCCGATCTCTCCTATAAGAATGTGCTGGTTGATCCTGAGACGGGGCGTGCGGCAATTATCGACTGCGACGGCCTTGTTGTGCCCGGCAAATATCCCCCCGATGTGGTCGGTACTCCCGATTTCATCGCTCCGGAGGTGCTCCAGACTCGATCGTTGAAAATCGGCGATCCGGCCAAAAAACTCCCGAGCATTCAGACCGATCGCCATGCTCTGGCAGTGCTCATCTATATGTATCTCCTTAACCGTCACCCCTTGCGTGGAGGAAAGGTCAATGATCTTGATGCCGCTAAGGATGAAGAACTCTCTATGGGCGAGAAAGCTCTGTTTGTAGAGCATCCGAAAGATAAAAGCAACAGGCCTAAAATCAAGAATATGGCCCCTTCGGAATTGCCCCAGGGAGATGTCGACAAACTTCCCTACACACTTTGCGGCCCTTATCTGAGGGAATTGTTCGACCGTGCTTTCATCGACGGATTGCATAATCCTGCTCTCCGTCCGACGGCCGATGAATGGGAGACTGCCCTCGTAAAGACCACAGACCTCATTCAGCCATGTCGCAACCCTGATTGTGAGGCCCACTGGTTTGTGTTCGATAACTCAACTAAACCTCGCTGTCCTTTCTGCGGCTCTGTGTATACAGGTCAGCTGCCGATTCTTAATCTCTACTATTCTCCTGCAAAGGGTAAATTCCTGCCCGAGAACTATAGGTTGATGGTCTATGACAAACAAACCCTTTATATGTGGCATGTAAATCGCTTTGTTACGCCCAATGAGCGAACACGCGATGAAGATAAGAAGCCGGTAGGGGATTTTCATTTCCATAACGGAAAATGGATATTGATCAATCGGCGACTCCCGGATATGTGGGAAATCTCCGACAGTGGGAAACGTCAGATTAAGGTAGGCGAATTTGTTGAGTTGACCGATGGACGTAAAATCCTGCTTTCCGGTGAGGATGGCGGTCGTCTGATAGTCGTCCAGCTGGTTAATAACTGATTAAACCCCTTTGGCCTATGTTGAAAACACATAAGATAGCGATAGCTCGAATCTTCGACGATTTGATTAAGGCAGACCGCATCGTCGACACGGGGGAAATGGAATGCTGGAAAAAATTCAGTGGGAAATATGCCCTCGACCGTGAAGTCAGAATCGCAGCCAGGGATATGTCGTTTGCTGATGCGCTTAATGAAATCTGCAACTCGGGTGTGAAGGGGCTTAAGGAAGATCTGCTCGGCGATTGTCGGGCAATGACCGTTAGCGATGGTTTCTGCGCCCATTCTGAGGCTCTGATCATGATGGCGCTAATTATTCTTTTTGATTCTCGCTCCCCGTTTTCGGGGGAGGTGATATCCATTCCGAGAGCTAACTTCAATGTCGACATGGCCACCGCTCTCTATATTGAGACCGACCATGATTCGGCTACCAACGATGCAATACGACGCGATTATAGGAATATTTTCAAGGAATTCCAGTTGGCCGGCTTCCATTTTATTTATATCCCGAGCATAATCGAACATTATAAAAAGACAAACTCTGTCCTCATCAAGAATCTCCTCTCATTTCTCGCGCCTGATCTAAGTGAGGCGGGAATAGACAACGCCTATCGGTCGCTCATGAAGATGTCAACGGGTGTATTCTGTCAGGATTTGCTTTGCAACAAGTGCGGAATCACCTCTCTCCGAAAAGCAATGCCTTCCCTGCTGATTAAAATCGGAACAAGTTTCGTCGGCGATGCCCTTTTCGCAAATTATCTCCATCTTGATGTTGATTCCGATATTGCAGATACGGTCAGACTGTTTATCGACCGTTTCACGGGTATGCTGTCTTCCGACATCTTTGTGGTCAACACTTCCGAGGAGCGTGACAATCAGTTTCATTTTCATGGTTTCTACAAACAGCTCCTCGACATATTCCTCGTGAGACGCAATATCCGCAGTTCTATTGAGCTCAATCCATATAAAGATGAAATCTTTTTCCCTGAAATCGACAGCAAAGCCATCGGTCTTCACCGTCGAGAGCGTGCCCTTTATGCCCTCTTGCTGTGTCAGGGGAAAGAGGGCATCAACTTTAACATGCCCCGCACTGCCTCTGAATACGATCGGTTTGAGCGTCGCATGAAGAGAGTTCAGGAAAGGTATGGGGCGATTTACGAGTTTTTCGGAGGAGAAAAATCAATGGCTCCCGATTTGACTTCCCCGGCAATCCGCAGGCCGATTTTCGCCTGCCTGCGGCGTTCACTGAGAAGTCTTCAGGCTTTGTACAATCCGGAGGATTATAATGTGATCAAGGATTCTGACGGCTCTTTCTCGGTTCATATAGGCCCGGAAATGGTCTTCGTCCGACAGTTCTCCTCTCCTGATCCTGTCCCGCTCCTTGAATCGGAACTCTATCGGAAATGGAGAGCGATCCAATAACCCTATATGATTCTGTAAGCCGGTAGGAAGACGTGTCAAGGATTGGATGTCAATCTCTTAATTAGAGAGTATTCTTTCAATCACCGCGGGAAAGTGACTTGCTTCAAGGCGGTGAATCTCCTTCTCCACATCTTCGACACTCATTTCTGGTGTGACCGAAATCTTTGCCTGAAAGAGGATTTCCCCGCCATCGCATTCTTCACTCACGCGGTGGATTGTAATTCCTGTTTCCTTTTCTCCGGCTGCCACAACGGCCTCATGTACATGGCGACCATACATCCCTTTCCCGCCGTATGCAGGAAGAAGCGAGGGGTGGATATTTATGATGCTGTCTCTATATTCCTCAATTAGATAAGAGGGAATCATCATAAGGAACCCGGCCAGGACCACAAAATCAATATTGTGCTCCTCAAGGAGACCGAGCATATACTCCTTGTCAGCCATCTTATTCTTATCAATTAGAGCAACCGGGACATTAAGCCTCTTTGCTCGTTCCACGACTCCGGCGCCGGAGCGGTTGCAAACGATTAATGCGACTTCTCCGGCTTTCTCCTTACCGTTGAAATGGTGGGTGATGTTTTCGGCGTTTGTTCCGTTGCCGGATGCAAATATAGCGATTCGTTTCATGTTTAATATGGTTGGCCCGATTCAGGCCGGATTTCTTTTCTCTTTTTTATTAGGGTCTGCGGTGGTGATTCTGTTGGAAGAGGAAAAAGGGGGTTGAGTGACGCGTGAATATGGGGCAACAGATTCTGTGAGCCAAACATTTCCCCCGATCACAGTGTCATGTCCGATTGTGACGCGCCCAAGGATTGTAGAATTTGCGTAGACCGTGACATGATCTTCAAGAATCGGGTGGCGGGGCAGATTAACCGGCCTTCCTTCGTCATTAAGCGTGAAGTTGCGTGCCCCCAGGGTGACTCCCTGATAGATGGTCACGTGATTACCGATTATGCATGTTTCTCCAATCACGACGCCCGTGCCGTGATCTATTGCGAAATATTCTCCGATGGTTGCTCCCGGATTGATGTCAATGCCCGTTTTAGAGTGTGCGAGTTCTGATAATATCCGAGGTAAAACAGGGATATTCAGCTTGACCATCTCGTGGGCAAGGCGATGGTGGACCATCGCCTGCACAACCGGATAACTTAGTATTATCTCCCCGTAATCCTCCGTTGCCGGATCGTTATCGAAGATTGCCTGCACGTCCGTATAGATGAGATGTTTGAGACGTGGAAGATTGTCGATAATAGCGAGGGTCTTCCGTTGCGCCTCCCGACGAATTTCCTCCGGCTCTTCCGGACAGATGTATGATGCCGAAGTGCTCCTCCTGGCTACGCTTGGATTAGTGGCTGCAAGACATTTTGATATTTCCGTTAACAGCAGCCTGTAGAGTCTGTCGACACTCACGGTGAGTCGCGCTCTTGTCATTGAACGGCATCCTCTGAGCTGGTCGAAAAATTCAGGGAAGAACACAATGCGGAGCTGATTGACAATCTCCTCCAGTGCCGTCGGAGAGGGGAGTGGTCCGGCCCAGGAGGGAACCATCTGTCTCTCTTGGTCCGTCACTTCCGAGAGTCTATCGACCGATCGGGAAATTATATGTTCACTATCGGTCATTCCAGAATCTCCGTTTTGCAAGAGGTTGTCGGTCATTTCGCTGTCACTTTCAATCATTGCATGTTTATTCTTTACGACACGTTTGTGCCGTTTCATTTACTAATATAACGTTATTTATTGTAAATTTGCCTAAATTTCAATTATCAGATGAAAATTTTTCGTAATGATATCATCCCCGTCGGGAAACGTTTTGCAGCGATAAACCTGTTCGGGGTGCTTTTCGTGAAGAGAAATGTTCCCATTGATCCTCAGTTGCTTAATCACGAAAAAATCCATTCTGCCCAGTTGAAAGAGTTCCTTTATCTTCCCTTTTATATTCTCTATGTTCTTGAATGGATTCTCCTTATTTTCCGTTATAAGTTTGATTTATATAAGGCATATCGAAACATTTCTTTTGAGAAGGAAGCTTATGAAAATGACGCTGATCTCGACTATCTTCTCAGGCGCCCGCGATATGCAATGTGGAAGAAATCCCCGAAACATCAATAAGATGAGACTGAAACTTCATAATTTGAGAGTCCGGGTATTACTCGGAGTTGCCTTTGTGACAGCTGCGTTGGCCTTTTGCTATTTAAGCGTTGACCGGAATGCTGAAGGCCGAACTTTCAACAACCTTGATGACCTGCCGGCTCGCAACTATGGTCTGCTGCTCGGCACCTCTATCTATACGCCGTTTGGCGGAGCGAATCGCAGCTTTATCAATCGCGTGAATGCAGCTGCCGAACTTTATCATTCCGGTAAGATTCGTCATATAATTGCCAGCGGAGCTGAATATCTCACTGATGACGACGGCCACCCGACAAAGTATGGATGCGATGAATTAAGGGCAATGCATGATTCCCTTCTGACAAGAGGAATTCCCGACAGTGTAATCACGCTCGATTATGAAGGTTTGCGCACTTACAGGTCAATTGCGAAACTTCGCGTTTACGGAGTTGATTCCGTCATTGTCGTTTCGCAGAAATTTCATAACGATCGCGCTATCCGAATTGCCGACCATTTCGGTGTGGATGCGATAGGATATAACGCCGACCCAACTCCCGACACTTGGTTGCGCGTGCGCAATTTCTTCCGGGAAGTTGGAGCAAGAGTAAAACTTTATATTGACTTGCTGACCCGCAACAATCCGAAATTCATTGAAACTGAAAGATTGCATGATTAACATATTTTGTGTTTTGGATTTTAAACTGAATCCGTTCATGCAAGTCTTAATGTTCAAATCAACATTTCGTTTACATTGAAATTCATCGCGCTTACGCTTTGAGGTTGAAATGCAAAAACAATAGGTGAAGCGCGAGTGTTTTTTAAGTTAAATGTTAGAAAAGAATATTCACAATAATATTAGAAAAATGAAAAAAGTATTTGGAGCTGCATTGGCAGCCATCACACTGTTTGCAGTAAGTGGTACGGCACAGACAACATCTAACAATTCTAAGGCAGTCAACGGCACTGAGCAAGCCTGCAATGTCGCTGAATGCAAGAAGAACGATTGCAAGAATGTAAAAGACTGCAAGGAGAAGAAAGAATGTAAAGGCGCTAAAGAATGTGGTAAGGACAAGCCGCAGCGTAAAGGTGGCCCGGCTGTCCCGCGTAAAGGGAGCGTTAATCCCGCGCGTTTCGCCGCCCAGGAATCTTATGATTTCACGACTCTTGGCCTTTCTCCCGAGCAGCTGGAGCAGGTTAAGGCCCTTAACGAAAATGCAGTCAACGACCGTCGCCAAATTGCCGAATCCATCCGTGCGGAAAGAATGGCAGCCAAGGATAGCGCTAACGTAAAGAATCCTGTGCGTCGTGACTTTGAAAAAGAGGCCCGTCAGAAATATCTTAAGGATCTCCGCGTGATTCTTACCGCTGACCAGTACGTTCAGTTCCTCGAAGATAACTACACTTCCCAGAGTGTCCGTGGTCCTCAGAATGGTGTTTCGGCCTCAAGAGTAATGAAAGAGAAGAAAATCGACGGACGTCTTATGAAGGAAGCTCCTGTAAAGAAAAATGTAGAAACTAAATAACTCTTGCTTCAGTTTATTTAAGATAAAAAAGGTCGCGCCGAATTGATTTCCGGCGCGACTTTTTTTATTGCAATCGCAATAGGGGAATGGTTATTTCTTATTGCGACGAGCTGCCTTTACTCCTTTGCCAAACTTTTTATTGCTGATCAACTTCGCAGGCATTGCGCTGAACTCGTTAGCATCCAACACCGGGCCTACATATTCTCCGGTAATCGAGTGATTGGCATCGTCCTTGACATTGAGCACTATCCTGCGGTTGCCGTCGGCTTCCGTACTGATCGTTACTGTTCCGCTGGTGATGGGAGCGAGCTTCGTGTTATATCCGTCTTCATCAACTTCAGCCAAATCGCCATACCATGAGAACATCATTCCTCCGCCATAGTCAAGTTCTCCGGGAATAATATGATTTAACTTCAGACCGTCGCCGACCGTGAATGTGCCGTCGGGAAGATCTTCGCTTTCCGTGAAGAAATCAAGTGAGATATAATCGCCCGTCAGCATGGAAGCCTCGGTGATCATAAGCATCATCGTGTTGGCATTATCAAGGATAGAATGCCCTTCATTGTAGCTGATAGCTACTGTCCCGGCAGCCCACTTGAGATTTACGTTCTCCGTGAGGGTTGAATAGGGGCGCTTGGGAGCTTTCTCATCATTGTCGCAGTAATTCATGAGCAGGGGAGTGCCCGTATATGTTCCGGTGATGCTGATTCCCTCTTCAGTTACGAAGTCAAATACGAATTTTGTTCCGTTGTCGCTTACCGTGAATGTTCCTCCCTTGACGAGACCGAGCTTGCGCGAACCATCCGCTCCATAGTAAGCGAGGCGAGTCTTGACAATATATTCCGAACCCATAAAGTCAACCCGTTCCCCGGCCTCAAACGTGAACGGCAGGTAGGTATAGCTGATTTCATCGCGGGTCTCAACCGTGTAAACTCCATCTGCAACTCGCTGGTCGGGATCCATTTCGTCGGCGGGTTTTGGCTCGTAGAGGGAGATGTCGAGCATATATCCCTCCGTGAGGCTTCCATCCTCTACTTTTCCTTCATAGAACTGCAGAGCAAGGTCAGCTGCAAAAGGATAGTACCAGTTGCCCCAGAAGCGACCCTGACCTCCTGTGAATTTCACATCAACATCCTGCGTGAACGGTTGGAAATTACCATATCCCTTCGGAAGGTCTAATTTTCCCTGATATCTCAGATTGACTGCTGCTCCCGTAAACATGATGAGTTCCATGCGAATATCATAATTGCCATCGCCTTCATTGCGAACATCTACGGTTCCGTTCACGATCATCGACGGAGACGCTACTCCTTCCGAAAGTACAGAAATGTAAGACTTGGTCACATCAAATGTCCAGAGAGCATCGCTTCTGCCCACGCGGTAATAACCGGCGGGAAGCTCCGGATTCTGTACATCGTCGCTCCAGGGGGCGGCAAGTACGAAATGAGCCACGAGGTCTTCAGCACTTGCAGGATTTCCCTGAGAGTCTGCATTTGTGGCAAGCGTAAAGCTGTAGAGACCCAACGTTGCATCCTCCTCGTACGCCCCGTCGAAAGCCTGCGTCATCTTTATATATTCCGGCTGTGCCTCGAAAATCACTCCATCAACCTGGTCTGCCGGGAATGAAACCGAATTCCCCTCTTTATCAGTCACAACGAGTTCTCTCGTTGTCTGCGCTCCGGCCGAGATGGCTGCGCCAAGCGCAATGGCTGTTATAATTATTTTTTTCATGATGAGTCTTCTTATCGGATGAATTTAAACTTGTTTTTGCCGGCATTGACAACATATACTCCTTTGTCCCAGCCGGTCATAGCTATTGTTGCCGTGCCGTCCACGCCGCTGACGGCTTTTGCACGCAGCTGGCCGTTAATATCAAAAATCTGGATGTCAATTCCCTCGGAAAGACCGGCTACTTCAAGCATATTCTGGCTGAGTCTGAATGTTACTCCGCCGTTATCTACCTTGATATTTTCTATGCCTTGGCCTATCTCTTCTTTCTCAAAAGTGAAGTTCACTATCTCGGAAATTGGAACGACTACTGTAAGTTGCGTCAGGTTCTCTACAATTGTGAGCTCTTCGCCGTTTATTGTGGCAACCGGCGTTGTCTCGAACTGGAAATTATTTTTATTGCCGTCCGTGCGGTTCAATACAAGCGTGTAGCTGTAATCAATGGCGAATGCACTGACTGCGGTTGCCAAAACCGCTGCAATGGCTAATATATATTTTTTCATAGATCTTTTGTGTTTTTATTTACTCGAATTGGGGAGTGCCTGAAATTGATCCCTCGTATTTAATATCGGCGATCCGGCCATCGGTAAAAATGAGGTTCATGTCAAAATGGTAGACTCCGTTTTCATCCACTGTTACCTCGACACTGCTTCCTTCAGCCATTCGATTATTGCTGTTGGGATTGAAAAGGTCAACATAGCTGTTGCTGCCGAATGTGCCGGGTGTATTCTCTGTTGAGTAGGTGTATGTGCCTGCGGGGAGTGTGGTGGCGTTGCTGTCTGTGAACATGTCAAGAGCCATTTCGCATGACCAGTCTTTGTCATTAAACTTTACGTAGAAGTTGCCTGCCGGGCGCGGATTAGTCGAATATGAGGCTGCGCTGAGCTCAATATCCATTTCCGGACCGAATGTGTTCAGTTTGCCGGTGTGCCACATCTTCAGCGGAGTTTCGGCTTCATCATTCAGAATCGCATCGAGGACAAACGTATATACGGCGCCTTCGCGAGTCACAGTGAGAGTTCCAGACTTCAGACCGGTAAGCACCTTTGCATTTTCATCCTTATAGTTCTGACAATAGTAAGTGAATGAAATATTTGTGTCAATGTAAGGAACTGGTCGCGTTCCGATTTTGTAGACGCCGGTTTCAAGGAACGGTGCGCCGTCGGTGCAATAGCTGTCAAGACTTATGACATTCTCATTGTCTTCAGAATAAAAGAGGAGAGTCGCATTTCCATAGCCGTAGTATTCAACGATAAGTTCCGGATATTCAACGCCGTTATCAGGTGTCTCGAATTGGGGAGTGCCTGAAATTGTCCCCTCATATTTGATGTCGGCGATCCGGCCATCGGTGAAAATGAGGTTCATGTCAAAATGGTATATGCCGTCTTCATCCACTGTCACCACGACGCTGCTTCCTTCAGCCATTCGATTATTGCTGTTGGGATTGAAAAGGTCAACATAGCTGTTGCTGCCGAATGTGCCGGGTGTATTCTCTGTTGAGTAGGTGTATGTGCCTGCGGGGAGTGTGGTGGCGTTGCTGTCAGCGAACATGTCAAGAGCCATTTCGCATGTCCAGTTTGTGTCATTAAACTTTACATAGAAGTTGCCTGCAGGGCGCGGATTCGTCGAATATGAGGCAGCGCTGAGCTCAATGCTAAGTTCGGGACCGAATTCAGCAATCTTTCCTTCGTAAACTGCATTGATCGGAGTTGAAGCCTCGTCATCAAGCACTCCGTTGAATTCGAGTGTATAAATCACACCGTTGAGTTTCACATTAAGTTCACCCGATTTAAAGCCAACCGGCTCTGCATCATTCTGCGCATAGAATGTATAACTCGGATTCAGGTCAACGTATGGGATTTCGCTTCCGCCGAGTTTGTAAACACCGGGTTCGAAATAAGTCGCATTCGAAGAGCCGTAGCAATCAAGACTCAGCATCTTGGTAAAATCGGCCATCACCTCTGTGTTAAATAGGTTGATCGTCGTATTGCCCATTCCAAATGCCTGAGCGTAACAAGATTTGAACACTTCGGCTTCCTGTACTGGCTCGTCAAACAAAGGTTCGCCTGATATTTCGCCTTCGAACGTAAATTCCGCATTGCGCCCGTCGGACAGATTCAGATACATCACGATATTATATTCGCCATTGTTATCTTCTACCACGACTTTACTTCCATCGCGAAGCTTGCAATTGAAGTTGGGAGAATATCCTTCGACGTAGCTTCCCGACAGCAGTGAACCCGGAGTTGCGAAATCATTAAGAGTGTAAGTGCCGGCCGGAAGTCGATTGTCGTTCTCTTCTGCCATAAAAATCATGGCAATGTCATATTTCCAGGCTGCATCAAAGAACTTGACATAGAATTGACCTTTCGGCTGAGGATTGATATTATACTGAGCTTTTGTGAGCTGATCGCTTATCCAGGGATTGTAAGTGGGCAATTTCCCGGTATAGACTCCGGAGAATGATTTGCCGTTCTCAAGCTGGAAATCGGTCTTGATTACATAGCTGATATTTTCCCCGACAACGCGTGCCTGACTGCCCGGAATGTCTAAGGTTTCGAGATCCACAGTAACTTTCCCGGATACCGGTTTGCTGCTCTCTCCATCGACTGATACGCTTGAATACAGCGGGCTAACGCTGAACGGAGCGTTATCGTTACTTACTTCATAAGTGCCTTCTTCCAGAAATGTCGCTTCTGTCGTTCCATAGAGGTCGGCTACACACTTGACGTTATCTGCCTCATTTGTCATTGTCAAGGTCACGTTTCCGTTGCTGAAAATATTCAGATCAATAGAATCGAACTGAATCTGATCGGGCGTCGGAGCCACTTCCTTGAATTTGATTTCCTCCAGGTATTCGGCGTTAAACTTGTGAGCCGTATTGTCTTTCAGATAGACTGTGACAGTCTGACTCATAGCGCACACCGAGGATAAACCCAAAGCGATTAGTAAAGTTGTAAGTTGCTTCATGGTGTTTACTAATTTTATGACACGTCATATTAAATTATTAATATTCCGGGCCAGTTGTTAATAAAATTTCCACAAATATAACTCTTTAGATGAAAATTACAAAGAAATCCTATTAAATCTTAAAATTAATTTCATTCCTTTTATTATGATGAATTATTCAAGATGCAATGGGCTTCTACGCATACCCTCTTTTGATTCTTTTTTATTGGGACTTCAATTATAATTTGTAATTTTGTATCCTGTTATACATTTACTTTAATTATAGACCATGAATAGGTTCCACGTTCGTTTTATTTCCCTTCTTTCTGCCGGTTTTGTCTCGGCTGCCGTTATGCTTGCCGATGGCTCGTTGCCTATTATAGATATTGCCGGCGCTGAATATTATGTTTATAAATCCAAGAAAGGGGAAACACTTTTTAAAATTGCTAGAGAAAACGACTGGGACGAATCGGTCTTGATCCGTCTTAATCCGGATGCTTCATCCCCCCTTCCGAAGGACTTCTCGATTTATTATCCGGTTTCCGCCACAGAAAATGTTCCGAAACAAGTTTCGAACTCTGTCGCTCCTCCTGTTGCTTGCCGATGGCTCGTTGCCTATTATAGATATTGCCGGCGCTGAATATTATGTTTATAAATCCAAGAAAGGGGAAACACTTTTTAAAATTGCTAGAGAAAACGACTGGGACGAATCGGTCTTGATCCGTCTTAATCCGGATGCTTCATCCCCCCTTCCGAAGGACTTCTCGATTTATTATCCGGTTTCCGCCACAGAAAATGTTCCGAAACAAGTTTCGAACTCTGTCGCTCCTCCTGTTGAAAATGGGAAGGCCCGGGAATATGTAATTAAACCCGGCGACACTCTTTTTGCCCTCGCGCGGGCAAATTCCACGACCGTAGCCCAGATTATGAAACTTAATCCCGGCGTTTCCGAAAAGAATTTCCGTGCCGGTGAAACAATTATGATTCCCTCTCCCGGAGAAGGTGTCTAAATTAAAAATATGGTCGTTGAAGATACTCTACTTC
>CAMWRW010000029.1 GCA_947176755.1 uncultured Porphyromonadaceae bacterium | reverse complement strand
CTCGGCGCGGAAGCCCAACTCTCGTCTTCGCGGGAAGAAGTCGCTTGCCTTTAGCAGAGATTTTGCTCTCCTCGGCGCGGAAGCAATTCGCTCGCGTTTCTCGGAGCAGTTGATCGCCTTTGATCGGTGCAGTTGCTCTCGGTCTTGCTATGCTTTTGCAGGTCGATTTGTTGAGCCTTTTGTGCTGTGGTTTTTTGTTCAAGGGGCGCGATTTATCGCGCCCCTGCCGTGTAATGCAATTTCCGCTCTCAGCGAAGCGGCCGTTTCGGCTTAATCGATTCCCGTTCCGGAGCAGGATGCTCCGATGATGATAGAATATTAGCGCCGTTGGTCGGTTATTGCAGCCTCATGTTTAGATGATTTTAAAAAAAATTCCAAATTTTTTGCTATATGAAATTTTACTCCTAAATTTGCATTTGTGCTTATAAGGTCTTAATCTTGTGGGCTGCTTCTTTTCGAATTTGATCTATTAATTCTTTTTATGAAAAAAATTCTACTCCCTTTAGCCTTCGCGGCTATCTCTTCGTCAGCTTTTGCTGAACAGGTAGTTGTTACGTCCGTGAACTGCGAGGCCTCGAGTCTTCAGTCTTTCACAAACAACTATTCTAACAATTGGCAATTGAAGAATTCCAAGGGTGAGTTCTGGAATGTTGTCAATTTCAACAATAACAATGGTATCTGGGAAGGCTTCATCCGTACCGGTTCCCGCACGGCTGCTGTTGTAGGATCGGTAACTACCGACTTCGTCATTGATCAGGCAATCGATGAGATTGTAGTGGATGTATGGCGATACAAAACCGGTGCCAAAGATGTCCTCAACAAGGCCGCTATCTACGTTGCGGACAATGCCGAATTTACTGATGCAGATGTATACGACTTCACAGATAAGATCAGTGCAGACGAATTCGAGCAGGCGGTGTCGGTTTACATTACCACTCCCAAGAAAAACCAGTATTATAAGGTTGAATTTGACTGCCCGAGGGCTTCCAACAATGGATTCGTTCAGTTTTCGGGTCTCACCTACTATGCTCAAGATGGCACTTCCGAGCCGGACCTCCTTCCTGCTGAACTCAGCTACGAGTGGACTGAATTCGAGGCAGTCGTAGGAGAGGAGTTTGTTGCTCCGACCCTCATCAATCCCCACAATCTGATCGTTTCCTATTCTTCTTCCAACGAAGATGTCGCTACCGTTGATGCTAACACCGGTGCGGTTACGATTAAGAATGCAGGACAGGTTACTATCACTGCTTCCTCGGAGGAAAATGCCGTTTATCTTGCAGGCGAAGCTTCTTATGTGATCGCTGTAAGGGGTGCTTCCGCTGACAATGTTATGATATGTGAATTCAATCCCCTGAAGGAAAACCAGCAGGAGTCTGTTTCAAGCTATGATAATTCCTGGAAAGTGAAAGAAGGGGATTACGAATGGACTGTTACTAATTTCAACAATAATAAAAACGGATGGGATTTTATCCGCGCCGGACGTAAGAATGTAGAATCAGTAGCTTCTGTAGCAACTGACTTTGCAGTCCCAGGAACTGTTGAGTCCGTAACAATCAATCTTGAAACGCGCTCCGGTGGCACTCCCAACTCCGCCACTGTTTATGTTGCAGATAACGATGCTTTCACCGGTGCTGCTGAGTATACCTTTACCGACAAAATTGCTACCGGCAAAATTGATGTTGCTTTCACAACTCCCGTTGAGAATGCATACGTAAAGGTTGAATTCGATTGTCCCGCTGGAACCGCTAACGGTTTCGTTCAGCTCAACGGAATCGAATATTATGGTAAAGCCTCTTCATCTACTCTTCTTCCTTCAGGTCTGGCTTACGAGGAAACTGAGTTCAACGCAACAGTTGGTGAGAAATTTACCGCTCCGACCCTTATCAACCCCAACGGTCTTAAGGTGACTTATACTTCTTCAGATGAAAACGTAGCAACCGTAGCAGAGGATGGTGCAGTAACAATTCTTGCTGCCGGCACGACCGTTATCACGGCTGCTTCTGAAGCTAACGAAACATTCTCCGCCGGTTCGGCACGCTACACGATCAACGTTACGGGCAGCGCGGCCAACCTTGCCGAGTTCATTGAGAATGCTCCTGCAAAGGGCGATAAGCTCGTGCTCGCCGGCGATGTGACGGTTGTTTATGTTAATGGCGCTTACAACTACATTAAGGATGCAACTGCTTCAAGCCTTATCTATGGTAATGATCTTGGTCTCAGCAAGGGCGATGTTATCCCCGGCGGTTGGGTAGGAACGGTTGACATTTACAGCGGTCTTTATGAAATCAAAGTTGACGCACTTCCTGAAGTGACAGCAACTGCTGAAGTCGAATATTCCACTGTAACAAACGCTGAGGATCTCAAGATGAATGAGGTTGTGACTCTGAGTAAAGTTGAATTTGCTGAAGCAACGCCTTCCTCAAAAGATAACTTCAGCGGCGTATTCGGCGGCGAAACGGTTGCTTTCCGCAACACGTTCGAAGTAGAAGGTGTGGAAGCCGGTACGTATGATGTGCTTGCCGCTGTATCCTATTACAAGGATGCAATCCAGGTTTGTCCCATCAGCTACACTGAAAACAACGGTAACGGCCTCTCCGCAATCGAATCCGATTCTGATGCTGTAGCTTTCTACACTCTTCAGGGTGTCCGCGTTGCTAACCCCGAAAACGGTATCTTCATCCGTGTCGCCGGTGGCAAGGCTTCCAAAGTTGTAGTAGAATAATTGAATCTCCGGAGGAATTCCTTCGTATAGAAGTACGACCCCTGACCGGGTCGTACTTCACCCGATAATACCAAACAAAAATCTTAACCTAAACAGAAATGAAGAAAACTCTACTTTCTTTCGCTGCCGTAGCTCTTGGAGTTGCTTCAATGCAGGCAACAAGCTACCAGCTTTTCAATCATGAGAATCCGGGTGAATGGGGCTCGCAGGGCACCGGTTTTGCTCAGACTCAGAAATTTGATGGTGCTTCTTTCTCCATCGTGACTGACAAGGCTTCAAGTTCAACCGATCTTGTTTCTCCCGACGCCTACAAGCCTTATGCTTGGCGTGTCTACAAGGGTTCTAACTTCACGGTTACTTCTGAGAATGTGACGATGAAGTCGATTCAGATCGAGTATGACACTTACAGCGATAACAAGTATATTCTCGAATTGTCGGTTAACGATGGTTGGAGCGGCTCGATTGCTGACGCAATCTATACTCTTAAGTCGGCCGGAGCAAAGACATTCACAGGTCAGGCGGTTGCCGGACAGGTGCGTATCAATTCGCTCGTTGTGTCGGATGAAGATACTGTTTCCGACAACCCGCTCACTCCCTCGTCGATGACTCCCGAAGGTTCCACGACTCCTTCAGAGCCGGGTGATGAAATCAGCGGATATGTGATCTTTGACATCACTAACCCCGGCACTTGGACAAAACAGGGCTCCGGTTTCACTCAGACAAGCGCTGCCAGCGGTGCGGAATTCACAATCACTACCGATCTCGGAACCTCTACAACCGAGCTCATCTCTCCGGATGCCAACAACTTTGCTTGGCGTGTCTACAAGGGATCCAATGTGACGATTGAATCTGCATCTGTTGAGATGAAGACTATCCAAATCACGTATGATGATTACAATAGCGGTCAGTACTGCAAGGAGCTCGTTCTCTCCTCCGGTTGGACCGGTTCGCTCAATGGCGCGCTTTATACCATCAACGGCGACGGCAAGACAATCACGCTTACTGCAGAAACTTCACAGGTGCGCATCAAGAAGATTGTTGTCAGCGGCGAAGGTGGTGTAACTCCTCCTCCTGCATCCAACCTTGTTTACTCTAACACGTTCGACAGCTCTATCTCCGACTGGACCGTCCTCAACGAAATCAATAACGGTCTTTCAGGCTGGAGAATCAATACAAGCACTCCTAAGTGTGCAATCGCCAACTCCTATAGCAACGGCACTGTTTACGAGGCAAGCGCATGGCTCATGAAAGAGTTCGACCTTACCGGCCGCGTGAACTGCTCTATGACCGTTGAACAGGCATTCGGCTTTACTTTCCCCTCCTCTCAGCCCGACTATGCCACGGTTAACATCCGCGAAGCAGGCGACGAAGAATGGGAAGTCCTCGTGATGGCTAACTTCCCCGAGACTCCGAGCGGAAACTGGAGCTCTTGGGTTTCCAACGAGTTTGATCTCTCAGCTTACGACGGCGTGAAAGTCGAGATCGGTTTCCACTATTATAACGATGGCAACCAGTCGTATGCATGGGAGCTCAAGAACTTCGTTCTCAAGGGCGATATCACCGGCGGTGTAAATGAGGTTGCTGACGCTAATGGTGAAACTGTATTCTACACGCTCCAGGGTGTGCGTGTCGCTCAGCCTTCTGCAGGTCTCTACATCATGGTAAAAGATGGTAAAGCAACAAAGGTTGTAGTGCGTTAAATCGATCCCACTGCTTGAGGTCTTAATGGCCTGACTTTATGAAAGTGTCGAGGAATAGAATATTCCGCGACACTTTTTTCTTTCTCTCTATTGCACACAAAAAAAATTCATTATATTTGCATCTCAAAATCTAACCTACCTAACATCGTGATGTCGAACTCCATGAAACACGCTACTCCGAATACCTGCGCTGACAACGAAAATGCCGGGTCTGCCGACGCTTGCCCTTTAATTTCCTCGCTCCCCGGGGTGCTTAGGAAAGGTGCGATCAGAGCTGATGAATGCCCTCCTTTCCGTCGTACCGACGATAAGCGTCCTCCCAAAATCCTGATAATTTATACCGGAGGAACTATAGGCATGACCGAGAATCCGACTACGGGGTCTCTTGAACCATTTGACTTTGACCATTTGATCAATAACGTCCCTAAAGTCCGTCGGCTCGGATATGACATAGATAACTTTCAATTCGATACTCCAATCGACTCCTCTGCTATGTGCCCTTCGCATTGGGACCATATTGCTACCGTTATCGAGAGTGTCTACGACGAATATGATGGATTTGTCGTGCTTCACGGGACGGACACAATGGCGTACACAGCTTCAGCCTTGAGTTTTATGCTTGAGAATATCCGCAAGCCAGTCGTGATTACCGGAAGTCAGCTCCCGATTGGGGAAGTGCGGACCGACGGCGAGGAAAACCTGATTACATCCATTCAGGTTGCCGCGGCTCGGGATATCGACGGGTCGCCGATGCTTCAGGAGGTTGCGATTCTTTTTGAAAACTATCTTTGGCGAGGCAACCGATCGACCAAATACAGTGCGGATAATTTCAATGCTTTCAAATCAAGCAATTTTCCACGGCTTGCTAAAATCGGACTCGGAATAACTTTCCGTAAGGAAGCCCTCTGGCGTCCTTTGTCGGACGACCCTTTGATTGTGCATCATGGTCTTGACACCAACGTTATGTATATCAGTCTTTTCCCCGGAATTTCCGAAGTTGTGCTCCGTCACATGCTCTCAACTCCGGGATTGAAAGGAGTTGTGCTAAAGACTTACGGAGCCGGGAATGCACCAACTGATAAATGGTTCGTCGACACTATTCGTGAAGCGGTCGACCGTGGTGTGGTAATAGTTAATGTGACTCAATGCGACAACGGAATGGTGCTCCCGCATCGTTATGAAACGGGTCGCCTTCTTTATGATGCCGGAGTCGTTTCCGGCCATGACCTCACCTCTGAGGCAGCTATTACCAAGCTTATGTTCCTGTTCGGTCAGAATTATGCGCCCGAGAAAGTTCGCGAGATGATTGAAACTCCTCTTGTGGGGGAAATGCATGTCTGATCCGAAAGAATGAGGGTAAAGACTGAAGGTATCAACCGCCGGATTCTCCGGCTTGCCATTCCGGCAATCATCAACAATATAACCGTGCCTTTGCTCGGCCTCTGCGACACTGCAGTGGCCGGGCATTTAGGTTCTCCTGCGTTTATCGGAGCCGTCTCAGTCGGGGCGATGATGATCAACGTTTTCTTCTGGTTGTGCGGATTTCTCAGGATGGGCACAACCGGTCTCACGGCGAACGCCTTTGGGGCCGGCGCCTTTCGCGACGTTCGTCGCGTGCTCGGAATGGCGCTCTCCGTGGCCGCCGTTATTTCTCTTGTTATCCTCATCTTTCAGAAACCGTTCCTCAGCTTGTTGCTTATTGTGACCTCCCCGGAAGGGGATGTCGCCGCTCTCAGCTCGCAATATTTCTCAATATGTATCTGGGGGCTCCCCGCACAACTCGGATTCATGGCCATTTGCGGTTGGTTCATAGGAATGCAGTCTACATTGGTCCCTATGCTGGTGGCCGTCGGGATGAATTTAGTTAACATAGGGTTGAGTCTGAGTTTTGTCTTTCTTTTTGATATGGGCTTTCCCGGAATTCCACTCGGAACGGCAGTGGCAAATTGGATTGGGCTCGTGGCATCCCTGATAATTGCGGGGCGGATGATTCCAAAGAAAGAGGAGGGAACTGAGGCTGAATCAAAAATATCATTTGGCAAGTTCTTTTCCGTTAATGCTAATCTCTTCCTTCGTTCGGCATGCGTTATGGGTGTCTCCGTAGCAGTCACCTCAATCGGGGCGCGCCTTGGTGATATCACCCTTGCCGCGAACGCTGTCGTGATGCAGTTCTTTATCTTCTTCTCATATTTCATGGACGGGTTCGCCTTCGCCGGAGAGGCCCTTGTCGGTAAGGATGCCGGAAGTTCCGATCGAAGCAGGATGATGGTCACAATCAGAGCCCTTCTGAAATGGGGCGTGGGGGTTGCGACAGTTTTCTTGATCGTTTATATAATTGGCTCGGATTTCATCGCGTCGCTGTTGACTGATGAAGGGACAGTGCTCCATACGGTCCGGCATCTGAAGCTGTGGATCTGTCTCCTTCCCCCTCTGACGGTGCTTGCCTTCCTGTTCGACGGAATATTTATCGGGTTGACCCGCACGCGTGAGATGCTGATTGCAACGGCGTCGGCTACTGCCGCGTTTGTTCTGATTCTCGTCGTCGGTTTCCGACTCTCTTCCCCATGTGCCAACATGCTGCTCTGGGGCGCTTTTGAGACTTATCTTTTACTCCGAGGGGTTCTTCTCGCATCCATATTCTGTGCAGAGCGTCGCAAACTATTGGCCTGATTTGCTCCTTTCCTGCAATTATCTGGCGGAAATGTCGCGGGGATTTATTATTTTTGTGGGAAACTTAAGACACGACAAATGACCGGCGATATCTCAGACTGGCGGATGGTGGTCCTCATCAGTGGTTCCGGAATAAGTGCATTCCTGAAGAACACGGCTGATTCTTCCATCCCTTATGAAACCCTTCTCGACGAACATTGGGAAGCCGACGAATCGATGCTCCTTGGAAAAATCGAGGGTGCGGTCTATGACAATCCCCGAATTCTCGACGATTTCTCTTCGGAAATAATCATCAATGCTCCGAAGGCATTATGGATTCCCGCCGACTCCGCCGAGGACGACGATGACTTTGCGGCTCAGTGTTACAACCGGATATATTCCGCCTCTCCTGAAGATATCATGACCGACGACTTCCGATCGCTCGTCAATGTCTATTCTCTCACTCCGGGACTCCTTCCGTTTCTTCAGCGCACGTTCCCGGGGGCGAGGTTCAGCAATCATCTGACCGTGCTTGCCAGGAAGTTCGTTTCGCGGCCCTCCGATGTCCCGGCCTTTTACATCGACATTGCGCGCGCCGAAGCCGATATTCTTCTGTTCGATGGCACCAAATTGCTTTGCGGAGCCACGCATCGTTGGCGCCATTATGCAGATATCGAGTATATGGTGATGAACATGATCGATGTCTATGACCTTAATCCCGATGCTGTGGCCGTCAATATTTCCGGTCTCCGCGAGACACGTATCGCCTTGCTCGAATCCCTTCGGGATAAGGTTGCGACGGTGATGAACACCATGCTTCCCGCCGCCGCCAAAGAGGGCCTGCCCCTCGCCGCCGCCTTGTCGTTAAGCAGAATTTGATCTTTTCGTCATGAGAATAATCAGAGGTAAATACGGCAAACGCCGTTTTGAAGTCCCTAAGAATATTACGGCCCGTCCGACTACAGACTTCGCTCGCGAAAACCTGTTCAATGTCATTGAAAACCTTGAGGAAATCGAGGGGAAAACCGTAGCGGACCTTTTTGCCGGTACAGGCGCTATAAGCTGGGAGTTTGTCTCGCGTGGCGCCTCCGAGGTGGTCGCCGTCGAACAGGCGCAGGCTCAGAGCGGATTCATCCGTTCGGTTAAGGAAAAACTTGACGATTCCACGCTCAGGCTCATCAAAGGGGATGTGTTCCGTTTCATCGAACGCGCCGATCGCTCATTCGATATCGTGTTCGCCGACCCTCCTTACAATCATCCCCGATTCGCCGAAATTCCCGGTCTGATTCTCAATTCAGACCTTGTCGCTCCCGGCACGCTCCTGATTGTCGAACACAATCGCGACCATGATTTCTCCATGCTCCCTGGCTTCCGACAGCATCGGGCTTATGGAAGTGTCAACTTCAGTATTTTCCGCGTCCCTGACGCTTGATTTATAAATCCGCAAATTCAAAAGCATACAGATATGAATAATATAAAACTTGACTCGATTGAAGAGGCTCTTGAAGATTTCCGCAATGGTAAATTCGTCATCGTAGTAGATGATGAAGACCGCGAGAATGAAGGCGACCTTATTATCGCTGCAGAAAAAATCACTCCTGAGGATGTGAATTTCATGCTCAAGAATGCGCGTGGTGTCCTTTGTGTCCCGATCACCAACCGCCGTTGCGAGGAACTCAAACTCGAGCGTCAGGTTTCCGACAACACATCAATGCTCGGCACGCCTTTCACTGTTACGGTCGATAAACTTGAAGGTTGTTCGACGGGTGTTTCCATTCAGGACCGTGCGGCAACTATCCGCGCTCTGGCCGACCCCAATTCAATACCGGAAACTTTCGGACGGCCCGGACACATCAACCCCCTTTATGCACAGGATCGCGGAGTGCTCCAACGTGCAGGACATACTGAGGCGGCCGTCGATCTCGCCCGCCTCGCCGGCCTGCATCCTTGCGCCGCTTTGATGGAGATTATGAGCGATGACGGATCTATGGCCCGTCTCCCCGAACTCCGCAAACGCGCCGATGAATGGGGCCTTAAACTGATATCGATCCGCGATCTTATCGAATATCGCCTCCGCAACGATTCCCTTGTTGAACGCGGTGAAGAGGTCCACCTCCCGACAGCTTACGGCGATTTCCGGTTGATTCCGTTTCGCCAGAAAGATAACGGACTCGAGCATGTTGCCCTGATAAAAGGGGATGTCACGGGGGATGATCCCGTGCTGGTTCGCGTTCATTCTTCCTGTATGACAGGCGACACTTTCGCTTCCCTGCGTTGTGAATGCGGCGAACAGCTCCATCTCGCAATGCAGACAATAGAAAAAGAGGGTAGGGGAGCGATTATATATCTGAGTCAGGAGGGCCGCGGAATCGGTCTGATGGATAAGATACGCGCTTATAAACTTCAGGAAAACGGACTCGATACGGTCGATGCCAACCTTCACCTCGGCCATAAAGCCGACGAACGTGATTATGGTGTCGGTGCAAATATCCTCCATTCTCTCGGAATCTCCAATATGCGCCTTATGACCAATAATCCCGTGAAAAGAATCGGGCTCGAAGGCTACGGTTTGAAAATCAACGAGATTGTTCCGTTGGAAGTTGAACCCAATAAATACAACGCCCGATATATGGAGACCAAGAAAACTCGAATGGGACATAACCTCCATAAAGTCTGATTCATATGCGAGGGAACAGTTTTACAGCTCTGGCAGCGGGATTGTTGCTCGGATCTGCCGCAGTGGGGTCTTATGCTGCCCGTCCTCTGGGTCACGACGACTTCGACAATTGGAAAAATGTCGTTAACCGGTCGTTGTCGCGCAATGGGGAATGGGCCGCCTATCAGGTCGATCCTCAGGAGGGAGACGGAGTGCTTACGTTCCGCAACACCGGAAACGGCAAGCAAATCAATATCGAACGCGGATACCGTCCGCTTTTTACAGCCGACGGTAATTGGGCCGTTGCCTTGATAAAGGCCCCTTTTGCAGAAACACGCCAAGCAAAAATCAAGAAGAAGAAGGATCATGAACTCCCATCGGATTCGCTTGCTATCGTCGACCTTCGTAAGATGAAGGTCACGAAAGTGGCTGACGTTATAGATTTCAAAATTGCGAAGGATGCCGGCACTTGGGTTGCTTTCACAAGCCGCGACACATCTCTTGTGGCGCCGAAATATCTCGCCGACAAGGAATGTGGCCGTCCCCTCGTGCTTTTCGATCTCCCGACAGGTATCCGTCGTGTCACTAAGTGGGTTCGCGATTTTTCATTTTCTGACAATGGCCTTGTCTTGGCTCTTACAGTAAAGCGTCCCGAAACTGATTCACTCGCCACTAACAGTGTCGGCGTGATAACTTTGCCCGACACATGTTATACGATTCTCGATCGCGACAAACCCTTCTATGGCGTCCCGGTTCTTGATCGGTCGGGCAAAAGGCTTGCGTTCACTGCCTCTTCCGATACTGCCAAGTCCGGAACACTAAATGCCGACGTTTATCTCTGCAACCTTGACCGGCTGATGGATTCCCCTTATAAGGTTGAGGCTTCTTTCAAAACGGCGGAGGGAGAAATGTTGCGCCCCAATCAATTCACACGCACGGCCTTTTCTTACAACGGTCGACGGCTTATTGCCGGGGTTGCCCCGGTGATCGCTCCCGACGACACAACGATTGTTGACTTCGAAAACGGCAAATTAGACATCTGGCGATGGGATGCTCCGCTGACGCCCCCTCAGGAAAGTCACTATCTTGAAGAATTCAAGAAAGCATCCTTCCCCGCCGTGTTTAATCTCTCCGCGGCATCCTTTACCGGCCCAGGTGTCCTGGTCACAGACAATTATTATTCCGAAGTGGAAGCTCCCGACCGTTGGGATGGCAACTGGGCTCTTGTCCGCGACCCGGAGGAGAATATTGTCAGCTACCAATGGGATTATTTCGCGCCGACAACCATGCGTCTTGTCGATCTTGATAATGGCGAAGCGCTTGAAGTCGGAAAATTTGAACGTTCCAATGAAGCCAACTTGTCGGCCGGAGGCAAATATGTGGTGTGGTTCAAAGACCGGCAATGGTATCTCTATGATATCGCTGCCCGGGAAACTCGCTGCATAACCGAGAATATTCCCTATCCGGTCTGGAATACTGATGATGAACATCCCTCCCCCTCAATTCCATTTGGAATCGGCGGATGGGCGGATAATGATGATGCAGTGCTGATTTACGACCGACATGACATCTGGAAAGTCGATCCTCTCGGTAAAACAGAACCAATCTGCCTCACGGCAGGAGAGGGCAGAAAGCGAAACATTCGTTTCCGCGTGATCGACACGGATAAGGATGTGCGCTCGATTGCACCCGACAGCCGAATGCTGCTCAGTGTCTTTGATTATGCCGACAAATACAACGGCCTCGCCACGTTGAAGTATGGTAAGCCTCAGGCCCCGGCAATCGAGGTGCTCGACGGGCACGCTTATACTCAGATCCGCAAGGCGAAAAACGCCGAAGTATTCACCTGGCAGCGTGCCAATTTCTCCGAACTCCCCGAATTATGGCTGTCGAAAGGAACTAAGTTCGCCAACGCAACTCAGCTCACTGACGCCCATCCTGATTCGAAGGAATATTCATGGGGCACGGCCCGGCTCGAACGCTGGTATGCTTACGACGGAGCCCCCTCGGACGGGGTCCTTTACGTCCCCGATAACATCGATCCCGACAAGAAGTATCCGATGCTCTGCGTCTTCTATGAGACAGGTTCCGAAGATCTTTATACCCATTATACGATGCAGCCCTCTTGGAGCTGGGTCAACTATCCCTTCTATGTCAGTCGCGGTTATGTGATATTTGTCCCGGATATACATTATACATCCGGACGTCCCGGTGAGGATGCCTATAACTATGTATGCTCCGGAGTCGAGGAGATGTGTCGACGCTACCCCTGGATTGACAAAGACCGTATCGGAATCGATGGTCAGAGTTGGGGAGGCTATCAGACGGCCTATCTTGTGACCCGCACGGATATGTTCGCTTGTGCCGGCTCCGGCGCTCCCGTTTCAAACATGACTTCTGCATACGGAGGAATCCGCTGGGAGTCGGGTGATTCCCGACAGGCTCAGTACGAACAGGGTCAGAGCCGAATTGGTGGAGATCTCTGGAGCATGAGAGACTTTTATGTGGCTAATTCCCCTCTTTTCCGTGCCGACAGAGTCAATACGCCCCTCCTGATCATGCACAACGATGCCGACGGAGCCGTGCCTTGGTATCAGGGTATTGAATATTTCATGGCTCTACGGCGACTCGGCAAACCGGTCTGGATGCTGCAATACAACGGCGAGGCCCATAATATTAAGGCCAGAAAGAACCGCAAGGATATTACTCGCCGCCTTCAGCAATTCTTCGACCATTATCTGAAGGACGCCCCCATGCCCAAGTGGATGAAAGAGGGAGTGCCAATGCTCAGGAAAGGTCAGGAATGGGGTTTTGAAACTGAATGAGATGATTACTTTCGTAAACGCTAAAATCAACATTGGTCTGGAGATTGTGAGCCGTCGTCCCGACGGCTACCACAATCTCCGGACTATCTTTTACCCGATCGGCAGATATGCCGGACTCCCCGAGAATCCCGAACAGTTTTGCGATATTCTTGAAGTTATCCCTCTTCCGGAGGATTCAAGCGGATTGCTGCCCCGTTTCACGCTCGATTTGTCGGGCCGGAAGGTGAATTGCCCTCCTGAGAAAAATCTTGTCTATCGTGCGGCGGAACTTTATCTCAAAGAGTGCGCTTCTCCGAAATTCAGGGCCGCCATCCGTCTTGAAAAACATCTTCCTGACGGCGCCGGAATGGGTGGAGGAAGTGCGGATGCGGCATTTACGCTCAAGACGCTTGCAGCCGTTGAAAAGGAGCTCACTCCGGAGAATTGGCACATTCCCGATGACCGAAGGCTTGAGGAGCTTGCCCTCCGCCTCGGCGCCGATTGCCCCTTCTTTATTCGGAACAGTCCCGCTTATGCCGAAGGAGTGGGAGAAATTCTCGAGCATTCGTCTCTCGACCTCTCCGGGTATTGGGCCGTTGTGGTAAAACCTCATGTTTCTGTCAGCACACGCGAGGCTTTTGCGGGAATTACCCCTCGCCCCGGTACGCCTGATTTGAAAAGCATTGTAGAGAACAATTCCCCCGCTGATTGGCGCGGAGTTATAGTCAATGACTTCTCGCGGGGAATCTACAAAACCCATCCCGAAATGTCTGAAATTCATAGGACCCTTGAAGCCGGCGGAGCGCAATATGTCAGCATGACAGGGAGCGGATCAGCCATTTTCTCACTTTGGACTGACCCCGCTCGCGCCGCCCGGATGAAAAGAGAGTTGGTCGGCGACCCAACTATAGAGAGGGTTTATTTGTTAAAAATGTGAGCATCGGTTCGGTAGTCCTCACGTCGCTCTCGGCTCAGGCCTGTCCGGATTCGGTTGAAGTTGCAACAGCAGAAGCGGACAGGTTTCATTTTTCTGCCGCTTTAACATTTTTTGGCTCAATATTTGATTTAATCCCTTAGGGGTATGGATAAGAAATGGAATCGAGGTTTTCCTTTTGGAAGCCGTAATAGAAAGAAATATAAAGCTATGGACGAAAATAACACTAAGAATACCGAGCAGCTTGAGGATGTAGTTGATGTGCAGGATGTCAATCCGACTCCCGAGCAAATAAATGATGTTGACGAAGAGGCCCGCGATGCTGAATTGTCGGCTGAAGAAAAACTCGCGGCTGAGAACGAGAAGTTAAAAGCCGATCTCGAAAAGGAGAAAAAGGAGTATATGTTCCTCATGGCTGAATTCGATAATTTCCGCAAGCGCACGCTTCGTGAAAAATCAGAACTTATCAAGAACGGTGCGGAGTCCGCATTCAAGGGCCTGCTCCCTGTCGTTGATGATTTCGAGCGCGCGATGAAAGCCGCCGGAGATGCGGCCGAGACGGCCGGCCTCCGGGAAGGAATGGATCTTATCTATAAGAAACTGAAGAAATATATGGAGCAGAACGGTGTCAAGGAGATGGATCCCGAGGACAAGACTTTTGACGCCGATCGACATGAAGCCATTTCCGTGGTTCCCGTTCAGGACGAGGAAGCAAAAGGAAAAATTCTCGACACAGTCGAGAAGGGTTATACAATCAACGACAAGGTGCTCCGCCACGCCAAGGTGGTGGTCGGCCAATAATGTTTATCCATCATGGCAGAAACGAAAAGAGATTATTATGAAGTGCTCGGGGTGTCGAAAGATGCCTCGGCCGATGAAATAAAGAAGGCTTACCGCAAGAAAGCTATCCAGTACCATCCCGACCGTAACCCCGATGACAAGGAGGCGGAAGAGAAGTTCAAGGAAGCCGCGGAGGCCTATGATGTGCTGAGTGATGCCGAGAAACGCGCCAAGTACGACCAGTTCGGTCATTCGATGGGTCAAGGCTTTGGTGGAGGTGGTTCATATAGCGGCGGCTTCGGCGGCTTCGGCGGAGGAATGTCGATGGAGGATATTTTCGCCCACTTCGGCGATATCTTCGGAGGTCGCTTCTCTTCCGACGATTCTTTCGGCGGATTCGGGGGAGCCGCACACGGTGGTCCGCGAAAACATGTCAACAAGGGCACCGACCTGCGTATCACTGTCAAAGTGACCCTTAAAGACATCATGAATGGCGTCGACAAGAAACTTAAGATTCCGCGTCTCGTCGCTTGCGAACATTGTAAGGGCACAGGGGCCAAGGACGGTACAGCATTCCATACATGCCAACGTTGTCACGGGTCAGGCTATGTCACTACCGTGCAGCAGACTTTCATGGGCCCGATGCAGAGTCAGTCGGTTTGTCCGGAATGTAACGGTGAAGGTAAAGTCATCACTGAAAAATGTTCCTATTGTCATGGTTCCGGAGTGGTGAAGAAGGAAGAGATCGTCAGCTTCCATATTCCCGCAGGAGTCGAAAACGATATGGTCCTCACCATGCGAGGTCAGGGTAACGCTCCGAGAAACGGCGGTGTTAACGGCGACCTGCTTATCAAAATTCAGGAAGAGAAGGATCCGGAACTGATTCGCGATGGAAACGACCTTATTTATAACCTCATGCTTGACTTCCCGACCGCTGCACTTGGTGGCACTGCCGAGGTGCCGACTGTCGATGGGCGCGCCCGCGTGAAGATAGCCGCCGGAACCCAACCGGGTAAAGTGCTTCGTCTCCGCGGCAAAGGCCTTCCCCGTATGAACAGCTCCGTGCGTGGCGACCTGCTTGTCAATGTGATGGTATATGTTCCCGAGCAACTCTCGGATGCTGAAAAGGCCGCAGTCGAAAGCCTGAAGGACCAACCGAATATTGTTCCTTCAAAATCAACGAGCGACAGAATTTTCTCCCGACTGCGTCATATCTTCAGCCGCGAAAACGAAGGAGAGTGAATCAGTCTCTAACGGTCTTAAAAGTTTGTCAATTCTTCAAACGAAAGACCCGCATCGTTTTGAGATGCGGGTCTTTCGTTTTTTTCGTTGCGAATCACCATTCAAATGATACGTTGAGACCGAGGCCGTTGATGGCCGCTGTGTACTGCCATGTCGACCAATATTCAGAGGTCATCAATCGATAGTGCATACCTATATCGATCGCCTGCCGGGGATTGGTGGTATTGATCGGAATCCGGACCCCGATACTCGGTTGCAGGAAGAAGTATTCACGCTGTGTCAGATATCCGTCATGTATCTTAACATAGCTGTCGGAGCAAAGGAAAGAGGCCCCCACGCGGACGTTGAAGAAAAAAGAGGGAGAGGTCTGGGTTCCGGTTATGAAGCGGAAGTCGGAAAAGACCGGAATCATCACGGCCGCCGTAGTATAATTATTTTTTTCCCATCCCGGAAGTGAACCTTGCCAATCGTTACCCCACGTATCGTCGGCAGTGCTCCAGAGAAGATCAATTCCGAGCCCGGCTCCCATATAAAACCAATTGGTGAATTTATATCCCTGGGAAGTGGTGAGTGATGCAAAATTCGTGCGGTAAGTTCCAAATCCCTGAGTATAGTCTGCAGTGACATAACCCTTGTATGTGTTCGCTCCCGAGAGGGCGGGAGTCAAAACATTGCGGATGCCTTCAGCTACGCGCGAAACCTGAGCTTCCGCCGGAGCAGCTATTGCGGCCGCGACCGCCATTCCTAAGAATAAACATTTGGTTTTCATAAGCAATAACCTTAATATCCGTGTTTTTCATCATTTTCTCTCGTCCCCTGATTTGTGGAATTATTGAGTGGGGAATAGTGGTGTTTTTCAGTATACCTTTCTAACAATTTCATGGACGTCATGGATTGTCGATTTAGAAGTGAAATTTGTTAAATTTAGTTTAAAGAGTATCCCTCCGCTTCAGCCATTCCATTTTTTTGTTAACTTTACATCTTCAATTCAATCCGGATGGCTTACCAATTACCAATTGACGAAAAACAGCTGATCGAGGATCTGCACGATCCGGCAAAAGCCAGAGACGGTTTTGCCGAGCTCGTGCGCCTCTATGGCGAAGGAATGTACTGGCAGATCCGGAAAATGGTCGCCACTCATGAGGATGCAAATGATGTCCTCCAGAACTGTTTCCTGAAGGTCTGGAAGAATTTGAATAATTTTCGAGGGGAGGCTAAACTTTCTACATGGCTCTATAAGATTGCTGTCAATGAGTCAATTAATTTCCTGAACAAAGAGCGGTCGCGCGTTGGAATGACCGATGACTCCAACGATTCTTTCCTGCTCAAGAATATGGAGAGCGATGAATTTGTCGATGGCGATGCGCTTCAACTTCTTTTGCAGAAAGCAATTGCTACACTTCCCGAAAAACAACGGCTTGTTTTCAACATGCGTTATTACGATGATATGAAATATGAAGAGATGTCGGAAGTGCTCGGCACTTCGGTTGGTGCGCTCAAGGCCTCTTATCATCATGCGGTGAAAAAAGTAACTGCTTTTGTCCAAAACGCCGAGCTCTGAGTTGACAACTTGTGGTGCCGGCGGAGAAAATTTCTTAATTTGTGGCCTCCGGTATTAAACCTCCGGTTTCCATATCTGTCCACATATTGTTATCGCAACGGAAATAAATGCCGTTGATTTGGATGGATTAGTTTGATTTTATGAGTGAAGATAAATATTTAAAGGAAAAGTTCGGAACGGAGGGTCCGTGGAAGGTGCCGGAGGGATATTTCAACAGCCTCTCGGAATCAATCGTTGCCTCCCTGCCCGAAACGGAGCCGGAGCCGCTGACCACGTTCTCCGACCTCTCTCTTTGGCAGCGTATTAAGCCATACGTCTATCTGGCTGCTATGTTTGCCGGAATATGGCTGATGATTAATATGTTCCATAACTTGTCGGGCGTTAATACGCTCAGCCTTGATAATCCCCCTGAGAATATTGCCATGATCGTGGCCGAGCATGATCCTTCGGAATTCTTCGCTGCCGATAATTCGCTATTCTCCGGGTCAGATTACGAGTTGGAGATGTTGGTCGGCAGCAATTACGATTCAATTGAAGATTTTGAACAGGATTTCGATTACGAAATCGACCCGAGATACGACAATATTAAAATTTAATTTCAAGTGATGAGGAAAGTTTTACTCGTTTTAATGTTGCTCTGCACATTCTCGTTTGCATTTGCCGACAAGAAACATTCCGGTCCTTCCGAGGCTATGAAGAAGGAAATGCGAGAGTTCAAACTAAAGTTTATCGCACAGGAAATAGAGCTGAAGGATTCTCAACGTAAGGAGTTTCTGGAGACTTATCAGGCAATGACGGAAGAAAAACTGAAACTTTTCAGAGAGACTCGAGAAATCGAGAGAAAGATGCGTAAGGAGAAGAATGCTTCCGACGCAGAATTTGAAGCCGCCAGCAACGCACTGACCGAAGCCAAGGAGAAAGATGCCGCGATAGAGAAGAAATATGATGCTAAGTTCGCAAAATTTCTTTCTCAGAAACAGATTTTCAAAATGAAATCTGCGGAAGACAAATTCAGACGTAAAATAGAAGAGATGCATCATAAAAATAAGTCTGCTAAATCTCAGAAAAAATGAGTAATTCTTTCTTATCTCAAGTAAAAGATTATAACGTAAAGAAACCTCGATATGGTTTCTTTGCGTTTTTTTTTCGTGTGATATCAGTTATCACTCTCCTGATGTTCCCATTTTTTAAAGCCTACTCTATGTATGAACCGGATTTCGCCTTCCCCAAAGATGTGATCAGTTTCTCAGAGAAATCTCTTGAGGATGCGCTTCTTAGAGGGGATGCTCCTTCTGCCCTTTATTCATCAATGAATCTTGCTGTGGCGCGGAATTGCATTAGTCCTGACAGCGTGAATGCTTCTATTGTTGACTTTCGACGCGTTGCAGCCCGATTTGACGGCTCGCCCAAGGCTCTCGCTCTTCTCCTTGAGGCATCATTGTATAGTGAGATATATGGATCGGATGCGCGGCAATATAATAATAGAAAACTCCCGGAAAATAAGGTCCCTGATAATATCTTCGCCTGGGACTTCAGCATGTTTCGCGACAAGATTCTTTCACTCGTGGAAGAAGCTGTCGGTTTGACAGCCGGGAAAACAGAGACGTTGGAAAGTTTCGCTCCGATTTTTTCTGAGTTACCACTGCTTCCCGAATGGACCGTCGCCGGTTTTGTGGCAATGAAGGGTGGTCGTTTGCTACGTCCGTTTGCATCCTCCTCTTCCCCGGGCAACGTCCTTCCATTTGGTCCTGAGGAATCGACTGATTCATTCTCTCGCGATTCCTCTTCGAATATTGATGTAATTGTCGGTCGGATTCTTAAGAATGCGTATGATGAAGGTTACGCCGGTGGAAAATATTTGATGGCGGTAATAATCGCCCGATATATCTTGGATGAGTATGATCGGCAACCGAAAGATTGCAGCGACTTCCTCGAGAATGCGTTGGATAGATTTGAAAGTACGAGGTATGCAACTCCGCTCCTCGATATATGGGCTCAGAAAAAGTATATTGCCGATTCTGATAATTTCTTAGTCAGAAGGGAAATCGTGAAACGTATGAAAGCCTATCTTTCCGCGTTCCCGGATTGTATAAATTCCGGAGTGGTGAAAGGTTGGATAGACAGATGTGTGTGTCCGGAGGTAACGGTTAGTGTCGACAGCGCGATCATGCCCGGACGCGAAATTCCCATGTCTGTAGAGATTGAGAATCTTGGCAAGGTATGGTTGAAAATTTTTTCAATCGGCAGTGATGAATCAGACGGCGACCTTAAGGATGTCGCTTCGCGACGCCCCGTTGCAACCCTCTCTGTAGAGGGGGTTGATACTCTCCCCGGTTCTGTTAAGCGTGAAGTGATGTTCCCGTCGCTTCCGGCCGGGTTTTATACGGTTGTCCCGTTCTCTTCTCAGGATAATAGGGATTATGTCGGAGATGAAAATAACCGGATAAGAAGTTTCGAGATAACTGACATTCAAATTCTTTCAGTCAGGGAATCCTCCGGCAACTACAGAATATATGTTGTTTCGGCTCAAAATCAGAAACCTATAGAGGGCGCGCTGGTTAATATCTCAGTTTATAACAACCTCACATCCGCGAAAAATATCATTAAGCTCACCACGTCTAAAGATGGGTCGGTTGTGGTCTCATCCAAAATGTTGAAGGATTTCGGCTCATACTCTCGCTTAAACGTGAACGCTTATTATAAGGGCAGTCATGCAGCAACGAATTTATATCGTTACGGAGAAAATGAGAATGGAAATATAACTAATGCGACCATCTTGACTGACCTTTCGGTTTATCGGCCGGGGGCGGAAGTAAGGTATTCAGTCGTTGCATATCGGGCTGCTGACCATAGAATGACGTCGATGTCGGATGTTGACCTTATGGTGGATGTTTATGCAGCCAACGGATCAAAATTCTTGACCGATACCTTGCATACGGATTCGGATGGGCGTGCCTCCGGTTGTTTTACGCTTCCTGAGTCGGGCTTGTTGGGGAGATGGAGAATAGAAGTTAAAATTCCTTCCGGCAAGGAAAAAATATATTGTCAAAGTGCATTCAGGGTTGAGGAATACAAAATGCCCGGCTTCTTCGTTACTCTCGAACGCTCCGGAGAATCATCCGATCCAATGCAGGAAGTGAAATTCTCCGGCGAGGCTTTGACTTATTCAGGTATGCCTGTAGCAAATGCGAAAGTGGCATACACGGTTGATTGGAGCAGATGGATTTGGTTTCGTGGTGGTGGCGCGGATGCCTCTTTTTCATCTGAAGTCGTCACCGATATGGATGGGCGGTTCGAGATATCGCTTCCCACTTCCCGCCTCTCGGGAACGCCTTATTCATCCGGCGTCTTTACGCTGAAAGCCTCCGTGACCGATGAAGCGGGAGAAACCCAATCTGCATCGCCTGCAATATTCCAGCTCGGCGAAACGGCCTACATTCTTAATCCCGAAATCAACGACAGATATGATCTCTCCATAGCCGACTCGCTCAGGCTCTCCGTCCCCGTCACTGATGTAGCAGGCCGGCCCGTAATCAAAGAGTTGTTCTATGAATTGAAAAAGGATGAGGTGAAGATCGCCTCTGGGTCATTTATTTCGCCGTCATTAATCCTCTCGTCGCGAGAGCTCCCCTCAGGAAAATATACTTTGGGGGTGTCGCTTGATGGAAACTTTGATTCCGACAATCCATTGGCTCGTTCGCAATCGTTTATTGTCTATCGTGACTCTGACAAAGTGCCTCCGGTGGAATCCGTTCTTTGGGTTCCGAAGTCTACGATTCAGGTTGATTCCGGCAGTGACAAGGTGAAGATTCGGTTCGGTACATCCTTTCCCGACAGCTGGATTCTTATGAGGATGTCGGACTCTTCCCGACAATTGGAATTGCGTTGGATAAAAGTCGATGGGAAGATGATAGAACTTGACGTGCCCTCGCCAAGTGCCGACGACAGGATTTTTGTCGAATTGACCGGCTTGCACTCGTTCATCTCTCAGAGCGAAACGATAACGCTTATTCCGGAAGCCCAGATCAGTAATGTCGAGATTTCTCCGGTGACTTTCCGTAATTCAATTGCACCGGGAGCGGAGGAGAAGTGGAGTTTCCGCCTCTCTTGTGGCGACCAACCTCTGAGAAATGCTCCGGTGATTGGTGTGCTGTCCAACATGGCTCTTAATGCAATCGCGCCATTCAGATGGTCCTTCAATCCTTATTCGATGCTTTACTGGTCGTTGCCCGGTGGCGTTTCGATTTCTTCAAAGGGTGGATGGAGAATCAGATTATCAATGCCTCTGCCCGGTGACGGTGAGGATTATGTATATTACACCTTCCCCGATTGGAACACACATGGATACCCTCTCTTCAGCGAGGCTATGTATGAAAACTATATTGTGACGGACTGTATGTATTCCGAGAGTCGGTCAGCCAACAATCTCAAATCGGAAAAGAAGATGTATCGAAGTGCTGTCTCTCCATCTTTGGCAATGTCAAAAAGTGAGGCTGCCGAGGAGGATGCGTCAGATTATGCCGATGCCGGCGCGGGAAATATTGACTCATCCCCCTCTGACTTAACAATGAGGGATATTGATGTTCCTGTCGTGTTTTTCCGTCCTGATTTGAAGACGGATGATGAGGGTTTGGTCGAACTTGATTTCACAATGGCTAATGCTGTCGGGAAATGGCAGCTGCAGGTCGCAGGTTATTCTCCTGAAATGAAAGGTGCCGTTGGAGTGTTCGATGTGGTTTGCTCAAAGATGGTGATGGTCCGGCTCAATGCGCCCCGTTATTTGCGTTCGGGTGATAAGGCCTCTATTGCGGCGACTCTTTATAACAACTCGGATAAGTCGCTGGGCATTTCCGGTCGGATTGAGTTGTTCGATCCGCTCTCGGGCGATGTGCTCAAAACATTTGATTTCCCGATTGAGGATTTAGTTCCGAGCGGTTCGCGAGTGGTGTCGGCCTCATTTGATGTCGACATGATGCTGGAGATGGTCGGTCTTAGGGCTTATGCTTTCGCTGAGGGTGCCTCCGACGGCGAACAGACTTATCTGCCCCTGCTTCCCTCCGGAAGTCCGGTGGTGGAATCCAAGGTATTCTTCCTTCCTCCCGGTGAGCAGATGCTTGATGTTGAGTTGCCGAATTTTGCTAAGAATGCATCAGTGACCCTTCAGTATTGCGACAATCCGGCGTGGGCTGCGCTGACGGCCCTTCCTGCCCTTGTCGGAGGAACTTCGGGAAACACTCTCAGAAACGTTTCCTCTCTGTTCGGCGACTGTGTGGCCGCAGGTCTTATGAAATCCATGCCCGAACTCGCCAAGGGTCTCCATGAATTCTTATCTCCGGAAAATGCTGAAGATTCGACTCTGGTTTCTCTACTCGATAAGAATCAGGAGTTGAAGACTGTTGCCCTCGCGGGGACTCCTTGGGTAGGTGACGCGGCCTCGCAGACGATGAGAATGGAATCCCTCGCCGATTATTTGGACGAGAGCAAAGCCAACGAATTGATAGATGAGGTGGCCGGTCAACTTATCAAGACGCAGGATTCAAGTGGAGGATGGAGTTGGTTTCCGGGTATGAAACCTTCATCTTATATCACCGGACGCGCGCTTCTCTATTTCTCAATGCTTCGTCGCCTCGGATATTTCCCTGAAAAATTGAAATATTGCGCTGAGAGAGCAGTGTCTTTCCTTGATCAAAAGAAGCTTGAAAACTGGAATAAAAATAATCGTGAGATTCCCTCGACCGCGGAAGTCGTGAATTTCTTCTATGTCAGGGATGGATTCTCTGAACTGAAGCTCAGCCGGGACATGGAATCATATAAGCAGCAGTGTATCCGGAAGATAAAAAAGAATTGGAAAACACTTGATATCTATAGCAAAGCCGTGGCTGCAATAGTGATTTTCAATGATGGCGACCGCGAACTTGCCCGGACCATTCTTGAGAGTCTGCGACAGTATGCTTCTGTCACAAAAGAACGCGGGATGTGGTATGCTCAGAATCCGAATGCATGGGTTGCCTTCAATCCTTTGATCACCACGACCCAGGTGTTGGAAGCATTTGCTGAAATAGAACCGGAGTCATCCGATGTCGATCTCCTGCGCCAGTCGATTCTATTGTCCGGATTGACTGAAGAGTGGTCCGACCTTCGTGAATCGGTAGAGGTGGTGAATGCCTTGTTGCGAACAGGCTCGGATTGGACTGTCGCTGCCCGACCTGCCGTTATTACGGTTGACGGAACCCGGATCGAACCGGGACGTGTGGCGAATCTCACCGGTGAGTTTAAGGTTGATGTGAAGTTATCTGACGAGGCCCCCTCCCGGCTAAAAATTGAAAAATTCGCCTCCGGCCCATCTTGGGGTGGGGTAGTGGCCCGCTATGTCGCGCCCTCCGCTTCTGTAAAAGCCGTCGCCTCGGATGAAGTGAAAATTGAAAAGCATCTTCTTCTTTTGGATCAGAATGGCAATGTCAAAGAAGCTGATGAGAATAAATTAAATGTTGGAGATCATATTCGTGTTATCCTGACAATTCAGACAGACAGGAATCTGGAATATGTTGCTCTTGTCGATGAACGTTCCGCCTGCCTTGAGCCGATTGACAAAATCTCCGGTTACCGTTGGGCGGACGGTACGGGATACTATCTGGAGACGGCAAATTCGGCCACTTCCTTATTCTTTGATTATCTGCCGAAAGGCACGCACGTCTTCTCTTATGATTGCTTCGTTGACCGTGCGGGCGAATATTCGCTTGGAATCGCAACAGTGCAGTCGCAACTCCTTCCCGCGATGTCGGCTCATTCCGCCGGAGCCTCTCTGACGGTCGTCACACGCCCTTCGAAGTTGACAAGCGTTGAGGGAAAAACTTTCGATGCCTCTTCAGCTATCAGATAGTCATCCGTTATAGATGCAGAATAATGTCCTGTAAGCAGCCGGCCCGCGCCGGCTGCTTTTGCAACAAGCGCGGCCTGTCGGGCAGTTGAATGTCCGTAAAGTTGTGCTTTCTCTTTGTCTTTCTCAAGATACGTCGTCTCGTGAAACAGCAAGTCGACTTTCCCGATTCTTTCTCCCAGGTCGGGAAGATAGGATGTGTCGCTGATGTGAGCGTAGCTGCGTGGCAGAGTAGGGGGAGTAGTGAGCCGGTTGTTGGGAATGATTGACGTGCCGTCGTTATAATCTTCCCCCTGTTTAAGCCGCTTGAACCACTCTACGGGAACCCCCGCCTCTCTGGCTGCCTCCGGAAGGAGGTGTCGTTCTCCCTCTTTTTCCTCAAATATATATCCCACAGCCGGCACACGATGGCATAAGGCCACACTTCTTACCCGGAGGGTCGGCTCGTCTACTACGACACCATCTTCCGGCTTAATTACGTTGAATCGGAGTGTGAATGATAGTTCAGGAGCAAAGAACGAGAACATGCTCTTGAGAATTCTTTTCCCTTCCTCAAATGTGTGAATGGTGAGGACGCCTTTGTGTTCACCAAGTCCCAGGGTGGAAATAAGCCCCGGAAGACCCAGCACATGGTCACCGTGAAGATGAGTAATGAAAATGTCTGTGAGTCGCGAGGGTCGCAGACCATGCTTGGTCATTGAAAGTTGAGCCCCTTCGCCACAGTCGACCATCATAAGCCTCTTCCCATGCTCTATTATCGTGCATGACGGAAGATGGCGAAGGGTTGGCTTGGCCGAACCGCAGCCCAATGTGTGGATTCTGAAATCATTCATATCTTTTCAACAACGGGTAATTGAAATTTCTTTGTTTGACGACGGGGAAGGAAGTGTGTAACGAAGTTGCCTTCCGTTGCGCTCTGCTTCTTCATGAGTAACATATTTGATTGCAAATTTACTAAATCACTTTGATAATTACATCTCTAACCTGCGGGAATGCATTCGTACCAAACCTACACCAACTAAAAAAATCTTAATCTGGGTAAATTTCGGAGTTTTTAAATTATCTTTGCAGCCGATTGCCGGGATTTTTCAGCTTTCACGTTGCTTGTTTTCCCTATGGCTGTCGTAAGTGACTAACCTATTGGATTTTCGGGATGTAGAATCCTGACTTTACGTTCCTTTAACCTTTTAACCGGTTTGATTTCAACCCTTCCTCTTCTTTTGGCCGGTGCGGCCGCGGCTTCATCATCGGTTGAGGCCGATTCTCTTGCATTCCCCTCGGTGGTACTGGAGGAAGTGAGCGTCGTTGCCGTCAAGCAGGAGGAACGTCTGCGGGAGGAAGCGGTGGCCTCCACTGTTGTTGGCCATGATGCTCTTGCCCGTCTGAATGCGGTTGCACTGAAAAATATCTCCGATGTCGTCCCTAATTTCTATGTTCCCGACTATGGTTCAAGAATCACGTCCTCAATCTATGTCAGGGGAATCGGAGCCCGAATGGATCAGCCCGCCGTCGGGCTGAACATCGACAATGTGCCGGTGATGAACAAGAATGCATTCGACTTTGATGTTGTCGACATTGAATCAGTCGAAATGCTCCGAGGCCCCCAGAGCACACTCTATGGCCGAAATACGATGGGAGGGCTTATCAATATTACTACGATTTCTCCCCTTCGATATCAAGGTCTGAGGATTATGGCGCGAGGTGCGACCGGAAACGACTGGAAAGCCTCCGTTGGATGGTACACAAGGCCTTCCGATAGTTTCGCGTCTGCTTTTACCGGCTCCGTTTCTTATCTTGGCGGTTTCTTTACAAATGAATACACGCATAAGAAAGTCGATCATGAACTGAGCGGCGATCTGCGTTGGAAATTCAATACTCGCTTGTCGGACAACGTTTCGCTGCAGAATGCTTTCTCTATTTCCCTGCTCGATCAGGGGGGATATCCTTACCAATCGGTGGAATCGGGGAAAATCAGTTATAATGATCCCTGTGCATATCGCAGGATGATGCTTACTGACGGTCTGACCCTGCGCTGGAGGGCTCGTGGATTCACGATGACCTCAGTCACCTCCTTCCAGATGCTTTCCGATAAGATGACCCTCGACCAGGATTTTCTCCCGGATCCTTTCTTCACGCTCACTCAGAAACAGGTCGACCTTGGACTGACGGAAGATCTTATTTTCCGGGGAAATGTAGCCGACGGGCTTTATACATGGACTGCCGGTGCATTCGGTTTCTATAGAAATATCGACATGCAGGCCCCTGTGACTTTTAAAGACAGAGGAATTGCCGAGTTGATTGAATCGCACAGAAATGCTGCTAATCCGGGTTATCCTATCCGGTGGGATGGTCGGAATTTTATTCTTGACAGTAATTTCAATAGTCCTGTAGCCGGCGCGGCAATCTATCATGAATCTCGCCTGCATCTCGGCCGCTGGCATCTCACGGCCGGACTTCGCCTCGATTATGAAAAGGCTTTTCTTCACTATCACAGCCTCTGTAACACCGGCTATGAAATTGATCGGCTCCTTCCCGACGGTTCACGCGAATTTTTCCGCCATGTAGATATTGATATCGACGACCGCGGGCGTCTTTCTCGGAATTTTACCAACTTCCTTCCGAAAGTGGCTCTCCTTTACGATCTTCCGATCGAGGGCGAGAATAACGTCTACGGTGTGGTCTCGAAAGGCTATAAGTCCGGTGGATTCAACACCCAAATGTTCAGCGATGTGCTTCAACAACGTTTGATGGGCCTCATGGGGTTGTCGTCGAAATATGATGTTGACGACATTGTCGGGTATCGACCAGAGTTCAGTTGGAACTATGAAGTCGGCGCTCATCTCAGTTTTCCCGCAATCCATCTGGATGCTGACCTCTCGGCCTTCTATATCGACTGTCATGACCAGCAGCTTACAACGTTCCCCGATGGCACCACCACCGGGCGAATAATGACAAATGCCGGACATACCAGAAGTTGGGGCGCTGAGGTATCCCTCAATTGGAACGCCTCAGAACGCCTGGCATTTAATGCAACATACGGCTTCACGGATGCGCGCTTTGTTGAATTTTTTAATGGTATCAATGATTTCTCAGGAAAATATATCCCCTATGCTCCCGGAAACACTTTCTCCCTCCGCGGATTCTGGCAGATTCCTGTGAAATGGGGGAGGGCCTATGCGGTCGAACTTGATGCCGACGTGAGCGGGGCCGGAAAGA
>CAMWRW010000028.1 GCA_947176755.1 uncultured Porphyromonadaceae bacterium | reverse complement strand
GCCTCCGACGTCTGCATTCTGATGATTGATGCAACGCGCGGAATCGAGGGTCAGGCACGGGCGAACTCCTTGATGAAATCGTGAAAGACATGCCTGAGCGCGACGAAGAGGAGGCTCCGGAGGAAGATGTGGCCAAATTCGCCATCGTCGGGCGTCCTAACGCAGGGAAATCATCCCTTATCAACGCCTTCATCGGCGAGGAACGCCATATCGTGACCGACATCGCCGGCACGACCCGCGACTCGATCTATCACCGCTACAACAAATTCGGTTTCGACTTCTATCTTGTCGACACGGCAGGAATCCGCAAAAAGCAGAAAGTCAACGAAGACATCGAGTATTACTCCGTCATTCGTTCGATTCGCGCGATTGAGGCCTCCGACGTCTGCATTCTGATGATTGATGCAACGCGCGGAATCGAGGGTCAGGACGGCAATATCTTCGGCCTTATCCAGCGCAACAAGAAAGGGCTCGTGGTCTGTGTCAACAAGTGGGACCTGATCGAAGACAAATCGCTTGAAACCCAGAAGCGTTACGAGGAGGCGATCCGCAACAAGTTTGCCCCGTTCACCGACTTCCCGATAATCTTCACCTCGGCCCTGACCAAGCAGAGAATCTATAAAGTCCTTGAGACGGCGATCGACGTCTACAAGAACCGACGCCGCGTGATACCGACCTCGCAGCTCAACACCTATATGCTCGAAGAGATCGCCCTCACCCCGCCGCCGAGCAACAAAGGCAAATTCGTGAAAATAAAATATGTCACGATGCTGAAGGATGCCGTGATCCCGACCTTCGTGTTCTTCTGCAATCTGCCGCAATGGGTCAAGGAGCCCTACCGCCGATTCCTTGAGAACAAGATTCGGGCTAAATGGGACTTCCACGGCACACCCATCCAGATATTCATGCGCGAGAAATAACGGAAATTGCCGTATTTTTGTTAATTTTGCACATTATGGCAAATCACGAATTAAGCGAACAGGAGATTGTCCGACGCAACAGTATGGATGCTCTCCGCGAACGCGGCATTGATCCCTATCCTGCCGCCGAATATCCCGTGGACGCACACACGGTGGAGATCAAGGAAAATTTCCGCGATGAAGAAGAAACTCCTCGTGAGGTCTGTATAGCCGGACGAATCATGAGCCGCCGAATCATGGGTAAAGCCGCCTTTATGGAGCTTCAGGATTCCGACGGCCGGATTCAGGTCTATGTCTCCCGCGACGACCTCTGTCCCGGTGAGGATAAAGACCTCTACAACGTAGTGTTCAAGAAACTCCTCGACATCGGCGACTATATCGGAGTGAAAGGTTTCGTGTTCCGCACAAAAACCGGCGAGATTTCTGTCCACGCACGCGAGTTGACAGTGCTCTCGAAGAGTCTCCGTCCCCTTCCCGTGGTGAAAATTAAGGATGGCAAGGCCTACGACGCCTTCACCGATCCCGAACTTCGTTACCGCCAGCGTTATGTCGACCTGGTTGTCAATCCCGGAGTCCGCGAAATCTTCCTGAAACGCACGAAGATGTTCAACTCGATGCGCGAGTTCTTCAATTCGCGCGGCTATCTGGAGGTGGAGACCCCCGTGCTTCAGTCGATTCCGGGCGGAGCTTCCGCACGCCCCTTCGTGACTCATCATAATGCGCTCGACATTCCGCTCTATCTCCGGATTGCCAACGAGCTTTATCTCAAGCGCCTGATTGTCGGCGGATTCGACGGAGTATATGAATTCTCGCGCAATTTCCGCAACGAGGGAATGGACCGCACCCATAATCCGGAATTCACCTGCATGGAGATTTACGTCCCCTATAAGGATTACCGCTGGATGATGACCTTCACCGAACAGATGCTTGAGAAAATCGCCTTAGATGTCAACGGCACGACGAAAATCATGGTCGGCGACCAGGAAATCGACTTCAAGGCTCCCTATCCGCGCATCACCATGACCCAGGCAATCCTCGACAAGACCGGATTCGACATCACGGGCAAGAGCGAGGAAGAACTTCGCGCATTCTGTCGCGAGGCCGGCATAGAGGTTGATCCCTCGATGGGGAAAGGAAAGCTGATCGACGAGATATTCGGAGAAAAATGTGAAGGCACCTACATTCAGCCGACATTCATCATAGACTATCCGATCGAGATGTCGCCCCTGACAAAGCGTCATCGTGACAATCCGGAATTGACCGAACGCTTTGAGCTCATGGTCAACGGCAAGGAATTAGCCAACGCCTACAGCGAGCTTAACGACCCGATCGACCAGTACGAACGCTTTGTCGAGCAGATGCGACTTGCCGATAAGGGAGACGACGAGGCCATGATAATCGATGCCGACTTCATCCGCGCCCTTGAGTACGGCATGCCCCCGACATCGGGTATGGGAATCGGAATGGACCGTCTCGCCATGTTGATGACCGGACAGACCACAATTCAGGAAGTGCTTTTCTTCCCGCAGATGCGTCCTGAGAAAAAGGCGCAGGCCGCCGGAGAGGAGGATTCCTCCGACGCTCCGGTCGACGAGAAGAAATGAGCTGAGAAGAACCCAAACATTAGAAAATAGTTGCCGGATAACTGAACGTTATATGAACACACTCGGGAAAGTAGCTGTGATAGGGGGCGGTTCGTGGGCCACGGCCCTGGCGAAGTTGCTTTTGGGCAACTGCGACCGGATCGGATGGTATATTCATCGGGCCGACCGAATCGCCGACTTTATCCGCTATGGCCATAATCCGGTCTATCTGAGCGATGTGTCGTTCGACACTTCGCGAATTGACTTTACCGATGATGTCAACGAGGCCTGTCGCGATGCCCGGACGCTCGTGATGGTCATCCCGTCGCCCTATTTCAAGGACACGGTCGACAAGATTACGGTCGATATCTCGAATCATAACGTTGTGTCGGCCGTGAAGGGAATCGTTCCGGATGCCAACCGGATCGTCACTGACTACTGCGCCGACCGCTTCGGATGTCGGCCGGAAAACATGCTTGTGATCGGCGGTCCTTGTCATGCCGAGGAAGTGGCGCTGGATCGCCTGAGTTATCTCACGATCGGGTGTCCGGACCTTGACAAGAGCCGGGAATTTTCCGCCCTTCTTGCCGGCAAGCGGATGAAGACGATTGTCTCCGACGATGTCGAGGGAATAGAATATGGCGCGGTTCTGAAAAACGTCTACGCCATAGCCGCCGGAATTGTCGGCGGAATGAAGATGGGCGACAATTTTCTGGCGATGATGGTCTGCAACGCGATCCGTGAAATGGGTCGTTTTGTCGACGCGATCGCTCCTCTTCCGGGCCGCGACATAGACCGCTCCGCATATCTCGGCGACCTCCTCGTGACGGCCTATAGCCGCTTCTCGCGTAATCATAATTTCGGCTCGATGATCGGCAAAGGCTATAGTGTGAAGGCCGCGATGATGGAGATGGAGATGGTGGCGGAAGGATATTACGGCACAAAATGCATCTTCGACATCAACCGCGAAGGTCCCGGCGTTGAAATGCCGATTCTCGATTGCGTCCATGCGATTCTTTACCGTGGGCGGACCCCTCGCCAAGCGATTGCCGCAATCACCGACACCTTTTCCTGACTCAACTGTTTTTATAAAACCCTAAGATATGAAAACCATTAATTTAGACATTCAACACGCGCTTTTCTTTGCCGAAAAGCAGTATGAGGCGCTTGAGGCTTCCTCCGTCGAAGCCCTCACGACTCTTGAAAAACACACCGGAGCCGGCAATGATTTCCTTGGCTGGCTTGATCTTCCCAAAGAGACCACCTCGGAACTCGTAGCCCGCATCAACGCCACTGCAAAGCGTCTTCAGGAGAACTGCGACTATGTGGTGTGTGTCGGAATCGGCGGCTCCTTCCTGGGCGCTAAGGCTGTCAACACCGCGCTTGCAGACAATTTTGAATATTATTACGCTCCGAACCCGAATGAGCCGAAGGTGCTTTATGCGGGCCAGAATATCTCGGAAGATTATATCTCCGAACTCGAAAAACTTCTCACGGGCAAACGCTTCGGAATCATCGTGATTTCCAAGTCGGGCACGACCACCGAGCCTGCGATCGCCTTCCGCATTCTCAAGGAGAAACTTGAGAATGAAGCCGGAAAGGATGCGGCGAAAGACCTTATCGTTGCCATCACCGACGAAAAGAAGGGTGCGCTCCGTACGCTCGCCGATCAGGAGGGCTACGAAACCTATATCATCCCCGACAATGTCGGCGGACGTTTCTCAGTGTTGACTCCCGTCGGTCTGCTTCCGATTGCAGTTGCCGGCCACGACATTCAGAAACTGCTTGACGGCGCGGCCAATATGGCTCAGACCGTGGAGCATCCCTCTCCGGAAAACCCCGCGCAGACTTATGCGCGCATGCGTAACGCCCTCTATCAGTCGGGCAAGAAGATTGAAATCCTCGTGAACTTCGAGCCGAAGCTCCATTATTTCGCCGAATGGTGGAAACAGCTCTATGGCGAAAGCGAAGGAAAGGATGGCAAAGGAATCTTCCCCGCAAGCGTTGATTTCACCACCGACCTTCACTCGATGGGCCAGTGGATTCAGGATGGCGAACGCACGATTTTCGAAACAGTGCTTAGCGTTGCCAAGCCGGCCGTAGAACGTCGCGTGCCCTCCGATGAAGCCAATCTCGACGGCATCAACTATCTTGCCGGCAAACGTGTCGACGAAGTCAACAAGATGGCGGAACTCGGTACCCAGATGGCTCATGTCGAAGGAGGCGTGCCCAATATGCGCATCGAACTCGACCGTCTCGATGAATACACCCTCGGTCAGCTCATCTATTTCTTTGAATTTGCCTGCGGCGTTTCTGGTTATATGCTCGGTGTCAACCCCTTCAACCAACCCGGTGTGGAGGCCTATAAGAAAAATATGTTCAAACTCCTTAAGAAACCCGGCTACGAAGCCTGATCGCAAGGAATTATAGAAAGATGATAAATACGCTGCAAAGTTTTTGCAGTGGGTTAAGAATCTTTAAATAAATAAAGCGTCCCGAAATTATGAATCGGGACGCTTTTATTGTAATTTTGTGACAGAAAATAAAATCTAAAAACAGAAATAATTATGGCAGTAAAGAAGAAAGCCGCGAAGGTTGCGGCGGCCACGAGAATCTCCGATCGCGATGAGAAGCTGAAAGCCCTCGGACTGGCGATGGAGCATATAGAGAAAGATTTCGGTTCGGGCGCACTGATGCGAATGAGCGACAACTCGATTCAGGATGTGGAGACGATATCCACAGGCTCGCTGGGTCTTGATTACGCACTTGGGGTCGGCGGGCTTCCGCGAGGCCGAATCACCGAGATTTACGGTCCGGAATCCTCCGGTAAGACCACGCTTGCGATCCATGTGATCGCCGAAGCGCAGAAAGCGGGGGGAATGTGTGCGATAATTGACGCGGAGCATGCCTTCGACCGTTTCTATGCCGAGCATCTCGGCGTAGATGTCAACAATCTCTGGATTGCTCAGCCCGACAATGGCGAGCAGGCTCTCGAGATAGCAGAGCAGCTTATCAATTCCGGAGCAATCGACGTGCTCGTAATCGACTCCGTGGCTGCGCTTACGCCTAAGGCAGAGATCGACGGCGAAATGGGCGACAAGGTCGTCGGCCTTCATGCCCGTCTGATGTCGCAGGCCATGCGAAAGCTGACCGGCACAATCTCGCGCACGCGGACCTGCTGCATCTTTATCAACCAGATTCGTGAAAAAATCGGCGTGATGTTCGGCAATCCCGAAACAACAACGGGCGGAAACGCGCTGAAATTCTACTCCTCCGTCCGTATTGACATTCGTCCCGGACAATATATCAAAGAGAAAGACCAGGCAATCGGCCGCATCACGAAAGTGAAGGTTGTTAAAAACAAGGTTGCTCCTCCTTTCATGAAGGCAGAATTTGAAATCATGTTCGGCGAAGGAATCTCGAAAGCGGGGGAAGTGATCGACTGGGCCGTGTCGACCGGTATTGTCAAGAAATCGGGCGCATGGTTCTCCTATAACGGGACAAAAATCGGTCAAGGACGCGAGGCCGTGAAGCGCGTGCTGCTCGACAATCCTGAGCTGATGGCCGAGTTGGAGGAGAAAATTCTCGCCAAGCTGAAAGCCGACCGGGATGCCGGGAAGTCTGCGGGAAATCCCTTCCTTCCCTCATCGGACCCTGAGCGGGTAGACAACGAATCCGAGGGCGAGGAATCGGCTCCTGAGGAGGATACGCGCGAATTCAACGATGATTTCAACGGGAGCGAAGACCTTTTCGGCGACGATTATGAGCTCGACATCGATGAAAAGTAAATTGACGCCCGACGTGGCGGCCCGGGTCGAGGAGGCTCTCGCCCGCGCCGCTGCCGAAGAGCGGGCTCCCCGCGTCCTGTTCGTCTGTCTGGGGAATATATGCCGCTCGCCGGCCGCTCAGGGTGTGGCCGAATCTATGGCCGCCGACAGAGGCCTGTCGGACCTTGAATTCGATTCGGCAGGATTTTATGGTGGCCATGCCGGCGACCTTCCGGACCCGAGGATGCGTCAGGCAGCCTTCCAGCGCGGGTATCGCCTCGAACATCGCTCGCGGACGGTCCGTCCTTCCGATTTCGACCGTTTTGATCTCATTATCGGAATGGACGACAGAAACATGGACGACCTCCATCGTGCGGCGCCGACCCCGGAGGAGGAACGTCGACTCTTCCGGATGACCGATTTTACTCTCGATCATCCGCGTGCAGATTATGTGCCCGATCCCTATTATGAAGGCCCGGCGGGATTTCAACTTGTCCTCGATTTGCTTGAGGATGGTTGCGGCGTGCTTCTCGATCTCCTTGAGAAGAAGTAAACCGATCTCTATTACTCCGGTCTAACCAGTATCCGACATTAATAAACCCAAAGTTTCGACAGAAACGAAAAGATTCTGCTCATGAAAAAGGCAATTGCAATCCTCGGCGCCGTGGTCGGTCTCGCATTCGGGGCTCAGGCGCTGACTCCCCCCTCGTTTCCCGGTGGAGAGACTGCTCTGACCAACTATATCACCACCAATCTGCGTTATCCCGCCAACGCCAAAGATAATGGCGTGGAGGGTGTCGTTTGCGTCACGTTTACGGTCAAGACCGACGGCTCGATCGGCAATATCAAGATCAAGCGCATGGTGGATCCGGATCTGGAGAGCGAGGCCGTCCGTCTCGTAAAAGGGATGCCGGCGTGGGTTCCCGCCAACGATAACGGGACGCCCGTCGAGCAGCCCGCGGATGTGAATATTCCTTTCACTCTCGAATGAGCCTTCCGTCGGGATTGAAGGCGGAGGTGGCTGTGGTGGATCTTGACGGAACCTTGCTCCGTTGCAATTCATTCACGGAATTTGTGAAATTCATCTTCCGCCGGAAGCCATCTCTCCGTTTTCAGCTTGCGCGAATCGTGTTGAGGCGCAAACTGAGGCTCCTGTCGCATTCCGAGGCCAAGCAACATATCCTGCGTCTTGTCGCCGGGAAACTTCATAGTGTCGACATCAATTCATTTATCACGCGGCTGCATCGTTATCTGAATGACGATGTGGTCGCGTTTGTTTCCTCTTGTCCGAAGAAATTGCTTGCCACGGCGGCTCCCGCCCTATATGCACGTCCTCTTGGAGACTCCCTCGGCTTCGATGAAGTGGTAGCAACTGAAATCGGAGGCGACGAGAACAAGGGGGAGAAAAAACTTGATTCGGTAAGGAAATCGGGCGTGACGTTTGGCCCCAGTGTGGCTGTAGTTTCAGATCATTCGGATGACATGCCGCTTTTCCTGGCAAACCGCGACGGGATAAACATCCTTGTCACATCCCACGGGCCGGAAATCATCACGATTGCCGACTGTCGGCCGACCACGGGAATCTGACAAGCGTCCGTGGCCCGAAAATGGAGTAGTCGGCCCGAATCAGTGGATGAGGCCTCGTCACAGTGATAACGGCCAGTCTTACGTCGGCCTGAGGGGCCGCTTTTTTTATTGAGGCCACGACGGAGGCTGCCGTCGCTCCGGAGTCGATGGCGTCGTCAACCACAAGAATTTTCCGCGCCCCGCAAAGTTTCGTCTTTATTTCCGGAGAAAGTTGCAATTCTTCGGCATGCGGAGGAAAGATATGGTCGCAGAGCTCGCGGCAAGAGGCTTCGGCCATACGCAGCAAATTATTGATTCGCCTTGGAAGTCGGCTTATAAGCGTTCCTAATCCTCCTTGTTTTGCAGCCGTGAGGCTGCGCTGCCTGCGGATGCTTAGTGTGGATTCAAATTCAAATTCGGAGGCCACGAAATCTCCCCCCGTCGCAATGCCGACGAGCGTATCGAACCTGAAGCCGGAAGCGTCGACGCTTGTTTTCAGGTCGCGGCAACATTTCCGGAATTCATCCTTATTAAGCGTAATGACCTTCATGCCTTTTTAAATTGAAGACATCGACAATTATGGAGACCCTCTCTCCGCGTCGCAATCGATCTTGCTTAATCCTTAAGACGGGCTATATCCTCTTCGGAGAGCCCGGTGATATCAGCCACTGTGGCTATGTCAAAGCCCTTTTCGAGCATTTTTTTTGCGGTAAGAGCAAGGCTTTCGGCAATGCCTTCGGCTCTACCTTCGGCTCTACCTTCGGCTCTACCTTCGGCTCTACCTTCGGCGATGCCCATTGCAAACCCTTGCTCATGGCCACGTATCCTCGCCGTTTTCATCTGTGCGTTGTAATCACGCGCGCGCATCAGGGCGGCTTCGTAGAGGTCTCTCTCATTCTTGTCGAGCGCCGCAACATTGCTCACGCTATGCAAGTAATCAAAAATATCGCTTTGCGTCTTGAAAGCAACTGTCTGTGTATTCCCCATATTCTTTATATTATAAATCCATTTATCTATTTGCGTATCGCAATCTTCCTCGCTTTTGCGGAAGCACGGTAATTGTATAAAGACATAACGTTGGTAGTCTCCCATCGGTTGCCCCGTTTCCTCATCTACAAGCCGTCCATAGACGAGCGGCTTTTCGGAGAGTTCCCTGATATGGAAATTGGTAAAAAAGAGTCCGACGACCGGCATTAGAGAGAAATCCCATTCCTCGCAATCATCATTTCTTCCCTTGAAGCCTTGTTCAGCGGTGTCTCTGCTGACATAGTAGACACATCTCTCCATAAAATGGATTTGTTCGGCTTTCTGCATCTCGACAATGAAATGATGGCCTGTAGAGGTCGTGCACCGTATGTCGTATCGGATTCCTTTTCCTCCTATGGTTTCGTTTGGTTTCTCAGTATTAGTGAATCTTACGTTGACAATGTTTCCCAGTTCGGGGTCATTGACAAAAATGCTGTTCAGCAAGTCGAGGATAAGGCGTTCGGACACATCCTCACGTCCGAAAATCAACTTGAATCCCTCGTCATAAATCGGGTCAATCACGCGTTCTGTCGGAAATTTCGGCATCATCTTTTCCATAGGGGGAGTAATTTTTACAAATCTAATTAAAAAAGAGGAAAAGTGCAAGAATGCAAAAAAAGAAAAGCGGCCGCTCAACGAGCAGCCGCCTTGGAATTATTGCAGTTGAAACTTATTTCACAACTTTAGCAACCTTGTTGCCCTGCTTAACGATGAAGATACCGTTTTCAGCGTTAGCAACGCGAACACCCTGGAGGTTGAAGTAAACGGGAGCTACGTTCTCAACGTCAACATCAGCGATGCCACCGCCCTCACCGAGGTAGGGGTTTTCAGTTTCGTCGTCGTTGGAGAGGTAAACGTGACCGTCATAGCTTTCGAAGTTGATCTCCATGTAGAGGATACCGGAGAAAGATTCAGTCATGACAAAGTTGCTGGGGTTGTCACCACGGAAGCAATCGAAAGATTCATCGAGGGGAAGGTTGGTGTCGTCGCCTGCGCCGATGTTCATGTCAGACCATTCAGCGGCAGCAATCTTGAATTCAGTACCTGCCTCGATAATCTGGCCGTCGCAGTAGTATTCGTAAACCCAGTAGCCGTTCTCGTTTTTCTCAAGACGAGTAAGAGCCCACTCTTCAGGTGCGGTCCAGTCGTTCATACCGCCGCGGAGATAAAGCTGAAGATCTTCCGGAGCAACGGGGTTAACTTCTCCATCAGTGTGAAGTTTGATTGTGGAAAGGTCGCCTGCTACAGTGATTGTCCAGTCACCCTTGGAAGGACACTTGATGTTGCCGTCGCCGGGTTCGAGCGCTACGACAGCGTCATTTTCAGTGCCGTAGTTGCAGGTGAGAGCTGCAGCATTGAACGCATCCCAATCGCCGCGAACGGTTGAAATCTTGAACTGAGAAACGCCATCGATGGTGATGGTGTATTCGCCATTAGCATAGTTGAACTCGTCTGCAGTCTCAGGAGCCCATTCGCCACCTGCGAAACCGCCGTCACCGGTAATGTAAAGGGGAGCGCCGTTCTGGGCGTTCATGCCAAGTGCTACCATAGCGGCAGCTGCGAGTGCGTAGATTTTTTTCATAAGAAAAAGTTTTTAGATTTTGTTGGTTAATATGTTGTTTGTTTGATTTCGGGTATTTGCTATATGCCTGAACGCAGGGAGTTTTATCTTGGCTATGCTCTCGCGTAGATTTGCTGCAAAGTTAATTCCATTTTTTTATTTTAGCAACATTTTTTGAATTATTTTTTTTGCCCCGCAATTTCCTTTCTATCTGTCATTCTTATTATTCCGGATCCTTTTCTCCTTTTTTTCTGTTAAAAATCTCTTAACAGCCATAGATAAGTGCGACATACATCCATCGTCTAAAACTCCTGATGCAAGCGCGGATCGTATACAAAATAAGCGGGAGTCTCGGCCGAGACTCCCGCTTTTTCGGGACAGATTCGGAATTCGAATCCGAGGTCGTTTTATTTGGTCAGCGTCACGGTGTAGGGGAGCTGGCTGAAATCGAGCTGCACATTGCATGAGCCCAGATCGTGGTTGCCCTGCTGGCGGATGGTTTCGCCCTGATAGCTTACTTCGCACTCGAGCGTGCCGGTTTCGCCGCTGAGCGTCTGGCCTGCGACTGCACCGAATGTAGCCACCTCGTGACCGTTACACCAGAACTTGAAGCCCGTCGAGAGATCAACCTTGCCGTCGGAGTTCCAAACCTTAACGTTGAGCTTGCCACGATTGCCTACTTCAGGAGTCATATCGTAGAGCTTGCCGTTAACCTCGATTTGGATGCTCTGGAGGGCAGTGATGTTGTAAGTCATCCAGATTGTGTTGGCTTCGATGTAGTAGAGTGTCTCATCCTTGAAGGGAGCCTTGAGCTGGGTTCCGGGAGTGAGGGTCATGTATCCTGAACGTGTGATGGTCGATTCGTCACCATCCCAGTTGTCAAGGAACGAGCCTTTAGTGTCCTGATAGAACACGATGTCGGACTCTGCCTTGTAGCTCGGCTGGCCGGTCAGATAGTAACCGTCGGAGATTGTGCCCACACCCTTGTAGTTGATGTAGTCAGCAGTGGGAAGAAGCATACCCTTAGAAGGAGTTGAAACGCTGGCGCCAGAGAGGACATAGAGGAAGTCGAGAGCCTTCATGAAATCGTAGGCATCCGTCTCCATGTTGATCACGATGCGGACCGGACCATCCTTGGTGAGCGTTCCGGCGTTTCCGCCTGCAACGAGCTTACCGGAGAGGTCGCTGTCCTGCGAGGGGATGCAGCCGATCGAATTGCTAAGGTCGGGGTTGCCGTTATTGTAGGCTGATTCAGGAACGATGTACCAGTCCATACCGCCGGCGGGAGCGTCGAACACATAGATGAACTCGGGGGAGTCATAGGCGTTCACGTTCGGACCGAGTACATTATCCATCTTGTGGATGCTCTTGTCGGAGGCATTGTAGAAGTAATAGTTCTGTTCGATCACCTTGGCTGCGTCGAAGGTCGTGATCTGATAGGGAAGGTTGACGTATGAATTGGTCAGACCTCCGAGGCGGATACGGGTCGTGCCGCGTTCTGCATACGCAATCACCTTGACGTAGGTGGTGTACGTGCCGGGAGCTTTGGTGATGACTTCCTGAATTGCAGAGTTCATCAGAGTGGGGAGCACGCTGATTTCATTGTTTGCAACAGTAGCGGTGATTGTGGAGGTCTTTGAGAAAGAAGCGTCGTTGCTGACCACAACATCTGCTGCAAGCGTGTAATCCGCGGGGAAGTTTACGAGTTTGGTGACTTTCGCAACAACGAGGTCCTGAGCGTTCTCGTTGAGCTGTTGGAGGTTGTAAGTCTGACCCTCTTTCTCAATAGCGAGATCGTCGTTCTGGAAGAAGAATTCAGGTTGCTCGTTCTCCTGGCCCGGAGGGTTGGGGAGGTCGTAGCTACACGACATCAGCGCCACGGAGAGGGCCAGAGCGGAAATATATTTAAGACTTTTCATTTCAAATAGTTTTTTTAAGGTTGCCCGGGGAGCGACGGGGAGCCACTCCCCCGGGCCTTTTATTGGCTATTTAATTAGTTACTCAGCTTTAGCCTCAAAAATGGGATCACGGCCGTCGAAGTCCACGTTATAATCTCCGGTTTTGATATAAACCTTGAGCTTCGGAACGTCGACTACGATGGTCACGGGCTGGTACTCGCCGGTGAAGTTGAAGATACCCCAGTTTCCGAGACCCTGGTAAACGATGTCGCCATTGAATCCGGACGCTGATTCCGCCTGAGCGGTGATATCCATCTTGAAGAAGTCAGCCTCGTTGGAGCCGAGAGATGCATCCTTGGTCCAGCCGAGGAGCTCGGTGAAGAAGCGGAAGTTGGATGTGTCATCAACGCCGGCGCCGGTGTCCTCTTTGGGCTGCAGACCGAATGTGCCGACATAGATGCCCTGGTCTACCATCGACTTGGGTTCGTAGAGAGCCCAGTTGGTGATATAGAGTTCCTCGTTACCGCCCGAAGGAGCCTTGAAGCCGTTCAATTCGCCGGTCTCGAGGTTTGCGATGTCACCGCAGATGTACATCCATCCGGGAACTTCAACCGTGAGCGGAGCCTTGATAGCTTTGTAGGAAACTACATTGTCGCTGACAACGCGCGTGCCTTCCACACCGGGAATTTCGCAAACCGCACGGAAGTAAACCTCAACAGGACCCTGTGCAAGGGGGGTCGAGGGATAGAGATCTGCAACTTCCTCATTGAGGACGCCGCTCATCTTGTTCATTGCCACACCGACCTTGTAGCTGGAGATGGCCATTGAAGCGAGAGTGCCGTCAACTGAAGGAATTGCGATCGATTTCGGAGTCGCGTCGGGAGCCAGATCGGGATCAACCTCCGGGCAAGTGGGGTCGAGCGAACAGATCACCGAGTAGGTGCAGATTGCCGAGAAGCCATAGTCAGGCTGCGAGCAGAAGATATTGATGGTAGCGTTGGAAGTCGGCTGCGTGGCAGTCTCGATTTCCTGGTTCTGCAACGCCGGGGTGTAGACCGTGAAGTGGGTCGGCTTTTTCACCCTGGGTTCATCCTCCTGCTTGCAGGAAGTCGCACCGATAGCAAGGAGGCCGGCGGCCAAAAGAATATATGATTTTTTCATCTTTGTTGTTTTTTGAATTCCTGTTGGTTAAGAACAATCGGATATTCAGCTTGCGATTAATAGCCGGTGGTCTGTTCGTAATCGCTGGCTACAATCACACGCGAAGGAATAGGATAGAGCTTAGTGTATTCAGGAAGGTTCGTACCTGCTTTCACGCCGCCTTTCCAATCCCAGGTATAACCGGTGCACCAGAGGTTCCAGCGGATAAGGTCCGTGCGGCGGGTGTTCTCGCCGTAGAGCTCGCGGCAACGCTCATCCTGAAGGTCCTCCATAGTGAGGTTGGTCCAGGGAGTGTAGATATCTTTGCCGTTGGCATCCTGACCGTAAGCACGCTGACGGACATAGTTGACATAGCGGAGAGCCTCTGCCTCCGAACCGCCGCCACCCTGAAGGATAGCCTCGGCTGCTGTCAGATAGATTTCAGCAAGACGGATCACGGCGTAGTCACCGCCAACCTGAGCTGTTGCGTCGGGCTGGTTGGCCGAGAGAGTGCCATCTTCGTTATACGCCCAGTTGGTGTATTTCGGAGTAAGATAGCCGTTCATACCCCAGTCGTCGCCGACAAGTGATTTGTTGTCGAGGTTGAAGCCATGCTTGGAAGTCTGCCAGTTGGCAACGCGACGGTCTTTGGAGATGCTGTAGTCGGTGTCTTCCCAGTCGAACTTGGTCACGAACGTGCGGCGTGCAACCATACACTTCCAACCGTCGCCGGCATTGTACCACTGCTGCGATACCCAACCCGTTGCGGAGGGATCGAACGAATAGTATACGCCATTGATTTCCTCGGAAATTTCAACCTGCCATTTCTTGGAAGCATCCTTCTTGGTTTCGTCGTAAGCCGCAACGGCATCCTCATATTCCTTAACTGCGTCATTGTAGTCCTCCTCGTTGTCGTAAGAAGAGCGTTCGATGTCGTAGTACTTCTGGTTCTTGGCGTGGTATTCAGCCGGGTCATCATATACTTCCGTTGTCGGTTCGGGCATGGTGACCTGAACGCCGTTCGTACCGAGCCATGCTGCGATGAGGAATGTTGCGCCGGAGTAGCTGAGGAGGTTGGGGTAGTTCTGCGGGATTGTCCAGATAATCTCATTTACTGATGATCCGGGATTTCCGAGAACATACTGGTCGTTGTTGAATCCGAAGAGACCCTGATAAGAGTAGGCGAGACCGTTGTTGTAGTGACCGCCGTTGCCGAGGCGCTTGATGATGCGGTCGCAGGCCTGATAACATTCTTGATAGTCGCCTGTGCCACGGAACACTTCTGCGTTCAGAGTCAGCTTGGCGAGGATAGCGTCTGCAACGTCAACGCCGACATAACCGTAAGCAGGCGTAGTATTGCCGGCCTCCTGATAAGAAGCGATGACTTCCTTAAGAGTAGCCTTCACGTTTTCGTAAACAGTGGCGCGGGGGAGCTGGGGAGCAACCGTACCGGTCTCCATCTGTTCGTCAGCGTAAGGAATCTTGTCGTAGAACGACAACATATAGAAGTAGCAAGCCGAACGAAGAGTCTTGGCCTGACGGATGTAATCAGCAACTGTGGGGTCCGTAGCTGATACGCCGAAGTTTCCGGCCTCCGCGTTACGGATGAAATCGTTACAGAGCGTGATGTTGATGATCAGACGGGAATAGAAGCCGTAGGCTGCGTTGAGCGTGGTCGTTGCGTAGCCATAGTTGAGCTGACCGTAATCTCCCGGGTCCCAGAGCCAGCAGGCCTCGTCGGTCGGAATTTCCTCGGCGATAAACATCGCACGCTGGAAAGAAGCCATACCGCCGTCGAACTCGTGAACCTGAGAGTTACCGTTCGGGCCGTAGGTTGCAAAGCTGAGATAAATGTTTGCGAAGACCTGGTCGATCTTGCCTCTTACATCAGAAATCTGGTTAGGGTCGGGCGACTGCTGGTTGAGGTCGTCCACACAGGAAGTGAGCCCCATGGTTGCAATCGCTCCGATTGCTATGATTGATTTAAGAAATGATTTCATATTGATTTTCTTTTCTTGCTTTGTGAAAGATTAGAAAGAGAATACCAGACCGAGCGAGGTCGTGATGGGACGCGGGTAAGGATTGCTCTGAACACCGCCGAATTCTTCAGGATCGATGCCGGTGAAGCCGGTGATCACGAAGGGGTTCTGAACGGCAGCAAACACGCGGAGTGACATTGAAGTGTCGCCCAGTGAAGGCCAGGTATAGCCGAGCGTGATGTTGTCGCAACGGAGGAACGAAGCGTTCTCTACGAAGTAGCTCGAATAGGGAAGGTTGGTTGCAGATGAGGAATCCTTGAACAGGAACGTGTTCGAAAGGAGGTTCGAGAGCTGATACTGTGCTGCCGAAGTGTTGTAGATTCGGGAGTTGTTGTATTTAAGCTCGTTGTAGACGTAGTTGCCGAAGTTTGCACGCAGTGAGAAGCTAAGGTCCCAGTTCTTCCAGGAGAAGTTGTTGTTCCATGCGAGCGTCACTTTCGGGTCGCGGCTGTGGTACATGATCAAGTCGTTTTCGTTGATCACACCGTCGGCGTTCTGGTCAACATAGCAGTTCTCGATCGGGTCGCCGTTGTTGTCATAAACCTGCTCGTAAACCATGAAGGTGTAAGCGGGCTGACCAACGATATGCCAACCAATTGAACCGAACTGACCGATACCCATGCCGGCATCCATACGGGAAACGGCGCCGTCACCCTGGAGTTTGGTGATCTTGTTCTTGTTCCAAGCCACGTTCAGGCTGGTGGTCCAGATGAAGTTCTCGGTTACGACGGGCTTGGCGCCTACAGTAACCTCGACACCGATATTCTCCATGTCGCCGATGTTACGCCACATCTTGTTCGACGTGTTCATGGCGGCGGTCGGAACGAATGCGAGAAGGTCGGTGGTCTTGCGGAGATACCAGTCGGCGTTAACAGTCAGACGGTTGTTAAAGAAGCCGAGGTCGAAGCCGACGTTCCAGGTAGTTGTCGTTTCCCACTTGAGGTCGGGGTTGAAAGTCTGAGGATAGAGCGGGTTGAGCCATTCGCCGTTAGGACCGGGATAGAGGAAGCCGATAGTGTTCGACTCCTGATAGAGTGCCAGATAGGGGAAGTACTGGTCCATTTCCTGCTGACCGGTCTGACCCCAACCGAGACGGAGCTTGAACTCATCCCAGAAACCGCGGGTGCTTTCCATAAACTTCATCTCTGTGATCTTCCATCCGAGGGCGAGAGCGGGGAAAAGACCCCAGCGGTTGCTCTTGGAGAAACGCGACGTACCGTCGTCACGGAGCGTGAAGGTAAGGAGGTAGGTGTTGTCGAACATATAGTTGATACGTCCGTAGAAAGATACGAGCTGGTTGAGGTTAGCCCATTTGCTCACGCGAGCGTCGTTGAACGGCTGGCCGATGTGAGCGGCGCTCTCAGGGTTGATGTTGAGCGTGTACTGGTCGCCGGAATAGATCTGGCTCCAGTCGTTGTTAAAGCCGAGGGTGCTGATGAGCGTCTGGCTGTGACCGAAGTAGTCGAAACGCTGCCAGTCGTAACCGAGAGTTACGTCAAGATTAGACTTGGCGGCCTCGAAATCTTTCTTATAGTTCACATAGAAAGAGAGGAGCGTGTTGCGCTGAACTTCATACCAGTTGGAGCGTGTTCCGGCACCATCCTGGTAGTTGCCGCGCCATGCCATGATTGAGTTCTGGGCGACGTCGTTGTGGTTCCAGTTCTTCGAAACCTGATAACCGAGGTTAAGGTTGAAGTGAAGTTCGGGGAGCCAGTAGAGGGCGTAGTCGATGCCGAGGTTACCGTTCGAAGAAAGAGTCTTTCCGACGTTGTTCTGGTCGAAGAGCTGCTGAACGGGGTTTTCGGAACCGTTGGTTTCGGGCTGGCCGGTGGTCTGGAGAACGTTCCAGTAACCGTTATAAATAGGCTTGCCGTAGTCGCCTACAGTGTTGTAATCCTTATAAACGGGGTTAACCGGAGCCATGCCGACGGCTGCACCCATGGCGTTAGCCTGACGGGAGCGGGTGTACGTACCGCTTGCGTTGGCAGTGATTGCAAGAGCGTCGTTGAAGAACTTCGGAGTCAGCGTGAAACCGACAGTGGTACGCTGCATTTCGGAAGTCTTCATGATACCCTGGTTGTCGGTATAAGAAGCGTTCACGCGGTAGGGGAGGATGCCTGCCGAACCGCCGACACTCAGAGAGTAGTCGTGAGAGAAGCTTGTGCGGAGCACTTCCTTCTGCCAGTCAGTGTTGTACATCTCGTCGTTTTCGTCGAGGTTGGCAGTCAGAAGGCCTTTTGCGCGTTCGTTACCGTACTGGTTGATGATCTCGGCATATTCCGGAGTCTTCATCATGTTGAGGGTCTTGCGAGCCGTGTTCACATGGAAGTTGGCTGCGAAGTTCACCTGCGGACGACCTCTCTTACCCTTCTTGGTGGTGATGATAATCACACCGTTGGATGCACGCGAACCGTAGATTGCAGTTGCGGAAGCATCCTTGAGGATGGTCATCGACTCGATGTTCTGGGGGTTAACCATTGTAAGGGCGTTCGTACCGCCGGCGTTGCTCTGGTTGGTCATCGGCACACCGTCGATAACGATCAGCGGGTTGTTGGAAGCCGACAGAGAGGAACCACCACGGATACGGATGTTAGCGTTACCTGTCGGGTCACCACCGTTGGTCGTTACGACCACACCGGGGCTTGCGCCCACCAGAAGGTCCTGAGCAGAAGTAGAGATACCGGCCTCTACGTCATCGGGAGTCACGATGGCAACCGAACCGGTTGCGTCGGACTTTTTCACAGAACCGTAACCAATCACGACAGTTTCGGCGAGCATTTTGGCGTCGTTGCTCATCACGATGTCGAAGTGAGTCTGACCGTTAACGGGAATCTCCTGCGGAGTGTAGCCTACATAGCTCACGAGCAGGGTTGCGGTCGGAGGTACATTCAGGGTAAAGTTACCGTCAATGTCGGCAGACGTACCGTTGGACGTACCTTTTTCCATGATCGTGGCACCGATCAGATCATCTCCCAGGTCGTCGGCCACGTGTCCTGTGACAGTGATCTTCTGCGCCAGGGAGGGAAGAGCGAGTGTCAATAGCATTGCCATCGTCACCCACACTTTCCGATTCAGCTGAAAACAAAAGTTCTTCATGCAAGAATGAGATTTAGTTGTACATTGGGTTATTGTTTATGTTTTTTTCTCTGTTTCAGGTTGGTTGTTTTAGTCTCTTCTTAGGGTTTGATTTTATTGGTTGTAAATGAACGGGTTGATTTCAGTATGCACGCTCTCTGCTCCGAGGGATTCTCCCCGGAGGCAAATTGCCTTAACTGTGTTCCTTGTTCATTATTAATCGATTATCAGGTCAACGCAAATTCCGGACACAACCGGACACTTCGCCTGCTCGGCAAAGTATCTACAAAAATAGGCATTATCAATGATTAAGAATTGTTAACAGTATGCTTTAACAATGTTAATTAACAATTGTTAAAATAAATCACAGCCGCCATGAGCCTATCACGCGGCGGCGAATTCCCGCGAGATTGATTCCGATGGTAAGCAAAGTCAGGCCGAGGCCGACGGCAAGCATGGGTAAAACACTGCCCGGTTCTGCCCCGAGTCCGCGGAGCGGGGAGAGGTAATATTCGCGCAGAAGGAAAACGCTGCAGTAGGCAAGCAGGAGCGCCCCGGCCCCCGCCGTCACGGCGAGTCGGGAATATGGGCTTCCGACGGTGGACGTCGCGTAGCCGAGCATCAGAAGAGAGTGGATAGTCTGTCGGTTTTTCTCCATTATCAGCGAGATGGAGAGGAAGAGGATTGCAAGCGAGAGCAGGGTGATAAGTCCGCCGACGCCGGCGATGATGCCCGTGACGAGGCGCAGAAGAAATGCGGCTCCGGAGTTTCTTTTGTCGCCGGCGGCCTCCAGATCGCGGGCCTCGAGATATTCGTTGATCGCAACATCGCCGGGGCGTGAAACGTCGATAATCACTCGGCTCGGCTCGCGGACGCGCCCCGTGCCGAGTGTTTCATTAGCTTCTTCCATGAAATTTTCCGGCACGAGAATGGTGTTCAGACGGTTGGAGAATCCTGCAACCCGGCCGCAGGCCTCAAGACGTCGCGTGCCGTCGTCTGAACTGAGGTGAAGGCGGAGCGGAATCCCGCTCATGATTCCCTCCGACATCCGGGGAAGGCCCGCTCCGGAGGCAAAGCCGAAATTATAGAGGGCGAGATATTCTTTGGAGATGATGATCGGGACTTCCATCGAGCCTTTCCGATAGCTCCATTGCGCGGGGGGGACATCGACGTAGTCATCGGGGAGGGATTCGAAAAACATGTCGGTGGAGAGGGAGTGGGCGCCCCCGGCTATTTCCGCGCGGACACGGTAGTCGTTGGAGATGAACGGGGCGACTCCGCGGACCCAGGGTTGGCGTTTAATATCCTCGATCTCTGCGGGCGAGAAGCCGACCGCGGTCAGACCGAGCGTGTTGCCCGAGGCGACCTTCTTGTTGATCACGAGCCAGTCGGTTTTGATGAAAGAGTCGCGGTCGTCGAGCAGCGATCGCGCGTCGCAGTAGAACTGAATAGCTGCGAGCACGATGGCGATACCGATGAAATTGGAAATCACGAAACCGGCTACGCGGGCGGCCGACGTGTTCTTACGCAGCAGACGACTGAGAAGGTTGACGGATTTCATTCCGGCAGGATCAGAGTTTAAGAGTTCGGGAATATGGGAGGAGGATATGGTTGCCGACGGAAGTCGCGATGATTCCGGCATTCTGCCGCGAGGCTTCGGAGAGGATGAGGTTGGCGGCGATACGGTTGTTTTCCGGGTCGAGATGGCTTACGGGCTCGTCGAGGAGAATAAAGTCGAAAGGCTGGCAGAGAGCGCGGATGAGGGCCACGCGCTGTTGCTGGCCGACCGACAGGCGCCCGGCCGGGCGGTCTTTTCGGGAGGATAGGCCGAGGAGGTCGATCCATTCGGAGATGGTCGACTCGGGGAGGTGGCCTGTGAGGTTATTTTTCAGACGGATATTCTCAAGGGCGGTGAGTTCGGGGAAGAGGCCCGGTTCCTGGGGAAGGTAAGCAAGGTTTCTTCGGCGGAGGGCCTGCCAGCGGGGAATGTCGAAGGTCGAGATGTCGGTCTTGTCAAAGAGGATAGTTCCTTCGTAGTCGGTTCGGAGTCCGTAGATGAAAGCGCAGAGCGACGACTTCCCGGCGCCGCTTGTGGCCTCCACGAGGCAGGTTTCGCCACGCGAGAACTTGAGCCTGCTTTTCCAGACCTCACTCGGCGGAACAGGCTCGTTGAGGAAAACGCGTGGCAGCAGCCCGTTGAGCGAGATGCTGTCAATGCGGGTGGAATCTGACGAGGTGGGGCTCATTTCCCGGTTTTGTTCGTAATGGCCAGAGCTTCAAACAAAGAGGCCATGAATTGGACCTTTTCGGAGCCTGCGTAAATATCCATCGAGAGTTTCAGGCCGCCGTTGTCGGGAGAGAACATGAGTGCTGTGCGGTCGATCTTAAGCGCCGAAGTTTTCTGAGAAAGAGAACCGGCGGCGACCACGCCGAACATTGCTTTCTTAAAGAGAGGGGCGATCTCGGAGGGGTTGAGAGGTCCGGAGGGTTCCCCGTCGTTACTTATGATTCGGAGCAGTTTGCCGTCGACCGTCACGCTCAATCCCGATTCGTTGAGAAGGTTTGTGAGGGGCAATGTGTTTTCGCCCGTTGTGGAGATCACGCCTGCGAGCGAATTGCCGTCGCGGCCTAAGACGGCGGCAGATGTGCCGTCGAGAGAGCCGAGCGACTGCATGATGATGCCGAGCATAGAGATGCCGTTGTTGTCGACCTCCTTACGAAGACTTTTTATGAGTTTTTGCGACACTCCGCAGGCGATCACGGTTTCGCCCGAAGCGCTGATTCCGGCAATCGTTTCGGTGTTGATTTCGGCTGTGGGAATCTGCAGGGAGGCTGTGTTTCCTTTGGAGTCAATGATTGTGGCTTCGATTTGCATGCGGCCCTTTTCGCTTGTGGCCGTGAAAGTTATGTCGGAGGGGTCTTTAAGCAGAGTTTGGAGCGCCATGGTGGTCATGCCTCGGGAGGAGAAATCCATTCCCGAATTATTGAGGAGGGCGGCGATGTTAGCCCAGCCCTCAATGTCGGCGGAAAATTCAGCGAGGCGCGAGGCATTCTTGACCGAGAGGATTGACTGCGACGAGGAGAGCGACGAGAAGCGGTTGACTTCATCGGCTCGGATTTCCTGACGGTCGAGACGTCCCCAGACAGTGTTTCCCTTGACGGCGAAGTTGCGGCAGACCTCAACCCCTTCCGAGGAGACGAACGCCGTTCCGAGGCGCTCGGCGGCCACCTTCTTGAAAGATGCCGGGTCGGCAAGGGGGGCGAGGCAGAATACTCCCTCTCCCTCGCTGAAAATCACGGCGCAGGCGGGTTCGATTCCCGATTTCCCTTCAATAAATTCGGCGAAGAAATTCGTGGAGTCGGTTGCGCCGGCCATACGCATATCTTCGGTCGGAACGAACGAGTTGCCGTCGAATTTCGCGCCCCCTTTTTCAAGCAGGGAGCGGACGTTGATCACGGCTACGGCTCCTGCATCGGATGGCACCATCGCGAGGAGTTCGCCGGCATCGGCTTCTGACTTCCCGCAGGAGGAGAGTCCGACAATCGGGAAGAGCACTAACAGGAGTGTCGCTAAGCAAAGGGTGAATTGGGTGAGATTTTTCATGAGTCCGGGATTTTTTGCGAAATTAACAAATAATAGTGAAACTGCGAAATGGAATTGACTCTCAGGTTCATTCGGAGGGGACATACTGGTAGGCTCCGAGGGAGGGAAGTCCGGAGGCGAGGCGGTTGACGCCATCCATATCCGTTTCGGCTTCGGGGGTGACATACATCGGGTTGCCGCAGTCCTTCACGGGAGAATCGGATCCGAGGCGATAGTTGAAATAGTAGTCGGCGCGGATCGTGAGGAACATCGGGTCCGTTTCCCAGAAGCAGTTGATGAAATGGTCGTCATCCTCTCCGTGAGCTTTCAGAGAAACATATCTGAAGAATACGTCGGAATTTTCAAGATCGGGCACATTAAGGTCGGAGGCGAGTCCGTAAATAATGGAGTTTTCGAACGATGCTTTCATCAACGGGGACTCAAGGCCGGTTTCCTCCGAGGGGAGGAGATGGTTCAGACTAAGCAGGGGGCCGCTGATGGCGGAGAAGAGATAATTGTTGGCGATTGTGGTCTGCAGGAACGTGTGGTCGCCTCCGGTGAGGGAGACGACGGAGCCTGCGGCTTCCGAGAAGCAACAACCGACGGCATCGACGCGGGCGCAGCGCGATGTCAGCACGCTCCCCTGCGAATTATGAAGCCAGGAATTGCGCAGCAGGAGTTTGCGTCGGCTGAGGTCGGCGCAAGAGTCGGCTACGAGTCCGAACACTGTGGAGCGCATATCGACATATTCCATCTCGTTCTCCATAGATTCGGGGGCGAGATATATTCCGCCCCATTGGCCGGCCATGATGTCATAGCTCACATTGGGGAGGACGTTGTCGAGGCGGTCGCCGCGAATCTGAATCATTCTGCCGACCTCACCGCGGGCTTTCAGGCGGCCGCGGACCACGAGCGAGGCACCGTCGTGGAAAAGGAGCTGTGTGCCGGGGTCGATGGAAAGGGTCGCATCGGGAGCGACGACCAGCGAATCGAACACGATGTAAGGCTGATCGGCCGTGAGACGTGTGTCTTCCTTGAGGGTTATGGCCCGCAGGCGGGTCACATTCATACCGTAGGCCTCGACGCGCACCTTCTGAAGATTGCCGTTGACAAGAAATTCAAGGTCGTCGGCCACAAGACGGGGTTCCTTCGATGCATTCTCGGGAATATAGCATTCGATGAACACATATATGGAGTCGCGCCCCCGAATCTCGACATCGGAGAACTCACGGCCGCTGACGCCGTCAACGTTGAGCGTGAATTCCGTGTCAGGCCGACTGAAGCGGATGGAGCTTATGTTGATGCCTTTTTTCGCAGGGTTGCGGACGATAAGGCGCGCTGTGGGCGTGCCGAGGTCGGTGAACACCGTGTCGAAGTTCACCGTGTCGCGCGAAAAGGTCAACCGGTCGGAGGGTGAAGTTGTCAATCCGTCGGTAATGCATGACCCGAGCGTTAAACCGAACAGAATCGGGAGGGTCATTAATAGGTAGCGCATTGCTTTCATCTGGTGGGAGTTTTTCGCGATCACAAAGAGAAATAAGTATGTGTTCGAAAATATTTAATGCATCGCCTCATAAATTATGAGGCGAACTTTAGAATCCGGCTTCAGTTGTTATGGAACCCCATGACGCCTTCAGCCGAATCCAAAATTTCATCCACATACTTCATAATCCGATACGATAAATAATTTCGTACACATACTTAATAAAATAAACGCTGCATGGCAACCGTTTATTTTGACCGGAAAGGATTCGGTAGTTTCAGGAATTGGGAATTAGGAATCGGGAATTTGGAGAGATTTGGGTAATAAAGAAGAACAGATATGAAATATATGTTGATAGCCGGGGAGGCATCGGGCGACCTTCACGCCTCCGGACTGATAAAATGGATAAAGAATTTTGATCCGCAGGCGGAATTTCGTTTTTTCGGAGGTGATCTAATGGCTCGTGAGGCAAGGCGCAATCCCGACCTGCACTACGACCGAATGAACGTTATGGGTTTCAGCGAAGTGTTTCGCAAGCTCCCGGCCCTGGCCCGCAACATGAAGCAGGCCCGACAGCTGTTGCGTGATTTCCGGCCAGACGCGCTAATTCTTGTCGATTATCCCGGCTTCAACCTTACGATCGCGAAGTATGCCCGAAAGCTGGGTGTGCCGGTCCATTATTTCATTTCTCCGAAAGTATGGGCCTGGAAGGAATACAGAGTCCGGAAGATTAAGCACGATGTCACCAGGATGTATTCTATTCTCCCCTTCGAGGTGGCCTTCTACAAGAAGCATGGTTATGATGTGAGCTATGTCGGCAATCCGTCGGTTCAGGAAGTGGCATACGCTCTGGGTCATATTCCCCCCAAGAAACATTTCATGGAGCGACAGGGGCTTGACGACGAGCGCCCCATAATAGCATTGCTCCCCGGCTCGCGCAAAGGGGAGATACGCAACAATCTGCCGTTGATGATAGAGGCGGCCAAGCGCTATCCGGAATTCCAGTATGTAGTGGCGGCGGCTCCGTCGGTGGGGGAGAAATTCTATCGGGAAGTAGCCCAGGACCCGGGACTGAAGCTCGTGTTCGGTGCGACCCAAACCCTGCTGAAATACTCGACGGCGGCGCTTGTGACTTCCGGTACGGCCACGCTTGAGACGGCGCTTATCGGCACTCCGCAGGTGGTGGTTTACCGCGCGAACGGCATGGCCATCTCCTATAAGATAATGGAGCGACTGCTGAAGGTGAAGTATGTTTCTCTCCCGAATCTGATCGTTGGGAATGAGATAGTTCCCGAGCTGCTTGTCCATCATTGCACGGTTGACAGCATCTCTCGCGAACTCTCCCCGCTTCTGCAACCCTCGCCCCGCCGCGACTGGCAGCTTCAGGGCTACAAAAGGATGCGCGGCAGGCTCGGAAATTCCGTAGCGGCGGAGTATGCAGCCGAGCAGATAGTGGAATATACCCGGGCTCGGGCAGAAGGAAAAGCATAACACGCATGAGCCTAAATTGAAGCGGATTTGGATAAATGGCGATAAATAATTAAATTTGCGATTAAAACGGGGGTTAGCCGGCAAAGGCGAGCCCTAAGATAACGAACACAGTGAGAATACATCGCGAAGGCACAAACGTACTGATCCTCCTTTTCATACTGCTCGCGGCGCTGAACGTGCCGGTGTGGCTCTATATGCCCCCGGTTGTGGTGCCGCTGACGCTATCGGCCATTTCGGTTGTGATGTATCTGCTGGTGTTCAACTTCTTCCGTTGTCCGCGGCGCACATACACGGGCGTCCGTCGCAATCATGTTGTCAGTTCGGTAGACGGCGAGGTTGTGGCCATAGAGCGTGTCTACGAGGCCGAGTGGCTGAAGCGTGACGCGATAATGCTTTCAGTCTTCATGTCGCCCCTCAATGTCCATGCCAACTGGTTTCCCGTTGACGGACGTGTAGATTATGTGGCCCATCACCGTGGGCGCTTCCTGTCGGCCTACTTGCCAAAGGCAAGCTCGGAAAACGAGCGGAGCACAATCGCGATGACCATGGAGAACGGCCGTCAGATCGTGGCCCGACAGATTGCCGGCGCCATGGCGCGCCGAATTGTCACCTACGCACGCCGCGGGCGTCCCTGTTCGATCGACGAGCACATGGGCTTCATCAAATTCGGTTCGCGTGTGGACCTTTATCTTCCGCTCGACGCGGAAATCCTTGTGAAAATCGGCGATGTCACCCGCGGCGGGGTCACTCCCGTTGCCATTATCCTCCCCGAAGAGGAAGAGGCGTGAGTTCTCCCTCGCCCGGGGAATAATTAATGCGAGAATACTATGAATATCATAAAGCGCAATATCCCCAACGCCATCACGTGCCTTAACGTGGCCTCCGGAGTCATGGCCATAATCTGTGCCACGCGTCAGCAATCTGAAATGTGGGGCCTCACTCCCCTTGAATGGGCCTATATCTTTGTGGGAATCGCCGCCGTGGCCGACTTCTTCGACGGCTTCGCCGCCCGCCTGCTCGGAGCATATTCCGATATGGGCAAGGAACTCGACTCCCTGTGCGATCTGGTCAGCTTCGGAGTCGCCCCCGCTATTATCCTTTTCTCGACCCTTGACACGCTCGGGGCTGCCGAATGGCTTAAATGGCTCTCCGTGATTATCCCCGTGGCCGGCGCTTTGCGCCTGGCGAAGTTTAATATCGATACGCGCCAGACCACATCTTTCATCGGGCTGCCAATCCCCGCGAACGCCATCTTCTGGATAGGTTATTCCGCCCTCGCAATCCAAGGCACCGAATGGGCCGTCGCTCCTTACGCTCTGCTCCCCATCCTGCTGGTGGAATGCTGGCTGATGGTTTCGCCCCTGCCCCTTTTCTCCCTGAAATTCAAAACCTGGGGTTGGAAAGGAAATGAATTTCGCTGGTTGCTGATCATTACGGCCCCTATTCTTGTTTTCTGTATGGGTGTCCCGGGTCTGATGTGGCTTATCGTGGCCTATATCGCTTACGGCCTGTTCGCCCTCTGATTGCTCTCAATTATCCTACCGGGAGGCTGACGCCCCCCTAAACTAAAAAATTGACAGTGGGAATATTTCTGATAATCTTAATAGTCATCATTCTGCTGTGGCCTCAGATCAGTCGCTTTCTGCAACGTATGGCCATGCGGAAGATGGAGGATATGGTCCGAAAGGCTGCAGGCCAACCGACCCGCAAGGAGGAGGAAAGACGCCGTAAACAGGAGCGGCGCGCCGAATCACGCGGAGAACGGTCGGATTTCTACGGACGGCCCCGGACCCGCAGGCATCCGGCGCGGCTGCTGCAGCTTGTGGCCGTAGATGTCGAATTCGTTGAAATCAAGTCATATTCCGCCTCCACACTCGATATCGATCAGGAGGGGAGACAACGCTCAGTAGTCATTGAAGAGCAGATTTCAGATGTGGAATATACCGAAATACGCATATCCTGATGAGCACCCTCTATGTCAGCGACCTTGACGGGACTCTGCTTCAGCCAGACGCCAAACTCTCCGACGAAACCGTGGCCCTTCTTAACGACGCGATAGAGGAGGGGAAACTGTTCACGATCGCCACGGCCCGCACGCCGGCCACAGTCTCAACGATATTAAGCCGGGTTCATCTTCGGATTCCGGCTATTGTCATGACCGGAGCCGCCCTTTGGGACAGCAACACCGGTCGTTATTCCGACGTGAAATTCATGCCCCGCGAATCAGTCGGGCAACTTATAGAGATCTACCGTCGAATAGGCTGTCCGACCTTTATCTATACCCTTGTCGATGAGAAACTCTGCATCTATCACGACGGGCCGATGTGGAGCGCGGAGGAGGACTTCGTGGCCGAGCGGATAGGGAATCCCTACAAACGGTTGCGGGTCGATCTTCCCCTCCCGCCGGAAGAAGAGATGGATAAGGTCGTGCTTTTCTACGCCATTCAGCCCGATGCCATATCCTCCTCCATGCCCACCACAAACACGGCGGGGAACTCCAGCCCCTTGGCGGAGTG
>CAMWRW010000027.1 GCA_947176755.1 uncultured Porphyromonadaceae bacterium | reverse complement strand
GCATACGGCGGTTTCGTGCTTATCTTATCCCTTTTGGACTCCGCATAGTGGATATCGTCACTTCTGCTCTATTGTCGGAATACGCCCTATCGTCTTGAAAAGAGAGCCCCTCTTCAGACATCTGACTACTAAAATTTCCTATTACACAGATGTATGAGATGCCGGTCATACATAAAAAAGTTGCAGCCAATTTCCCAATTGACTGCAACTGCGTTTTCCATAAATACTTTCGAACTAACCTAACATCATGAAACGATTTTCATTGATATAACATCAGCGTTCGATTTTTTGTTCGCCCTTAAGCGAAAAATTTTTTATTTTTTTCACCCGGGAGCAAGCAAATCGGGAATCATCCGAGCATATTCGCTATGTCATAGTCGTTTAAAGTGATAAAAATTTTTCTTCCCATAGGGGTCAGAGAAGGCTCCGGAAGGCTGAAGAGTCGACCAATGAGATTTTCCATCTCATCGACTGAAAGTCTAACTCCTTTCCGGATTGCAGAAGAACGAGCCATCACGAGGGCCACTCTCTCAATAATTGAGACCGGCATCCCGGGGGCATCCTTTCCATAGTTGGCAGAATCCTCTGACACGGAGTCCAGAATCCTCATCACAATATCCTTTACTTCCGAGTCACGAAAAGCCTGAGGAACAGTCGTGATCTTCCACAAGGAATCTTCATCGTGTTCGAGAGTGAGTCCCATCTTGCGCATATCCTCGCCAACTTCTCTCAGAGCCTCTTGTTGAGCCTCATCGAGACTGACAACTTCGGGGAACATCACGCTCTGACTGACAACTTCCATCCGGGTCGACCGACTCAAGAATTCTTCGTAAAGCACTTTCAGGTGCGCCCTATGTTGATCGATGATAATCAATCCATCGCGTGAGGGAGTGACTATATATTTCATTCCGAACTGCACACACATCGGAGCCGGATCGTGCGGGGTCTTCAAGTCGGACAAAAGTGTTTTATCATCCTTACTTTCGTCAAAAAAATCTGCGTCCGTGGAATTGTCGGCAGGCCTGTCTTCCCTCTCCTGATTGAGGAATCCGGAATAAAGTTTGTCCCAATTGGAATCGACTTTTGTGGCCCTTGAGGGAGAACCGGAAGAGAAGGGATTGTATCCCCCATTGTAATCCATCTTAGGCGGCGTTGCAATTTCGCCATCGCGCAGGGGACTTAAAGGAATAGCTTCAACGGAGAAATCAATACTCGGCACGGCAGAGAATTTTCCAAGTGAAGTCTTGACAGCCGAAACAAGAATCGGCCAGATCTGCTGCTCATACTCAAATTTAATCTCATTCTTCGTGGGATGGATATTGACATCAATCGTGGAAGGATCGACAGTAAATTTCAGGAAGTAACAAGGCTGAGTGTCGGTCGCAATAAGCGATTCATAACACGACATGATGGCTTTATGGAAATAGGGATGCCTCATATTCCGTCCATTCACTATGAGGTACTGCAAGGGATTTCTTCGGCGGGCAAATTCGGGGCGAGACACATATCCTTCGATTTTCACCAGGGAAGTGTCGACATCGACCGGCAGAAGTTGGTCGCCGTTAAGATTGTTTTTCCAAATCTCCTCAATCCTGATACGCAGTGAACCCGGGCGCAAATCAATATGCCGCGTGCCCGTATCGATGCTCATCCTGATATTGTTATTCACAAGAGCGAGACGTTCGAATTCACGGAGTATGTTTGCAAGTTCGACATTGTCGCTTTTAAGAAAGCGGCGACGGGCGGGCGTATTGAAAAATAGACTACGGACAGAGATGACCGTGCCCACATTGCAGACACAGGGTTCCTGCTCGGTCACTTCCGAACCCTTTATGACAAGGCGAGTTCCGACCGGAGAATCTTCCGTGCGAGTCTTAATCTCGACATCCGAGATTGCACAAATTGAAGGAAGAGCCTCGCCACGGAAACCCATCGTATGCAAAGAAAAGAGATCGTCGGCGGAACTGATCTTGGAAGTGGCGTGTCGTTCGAAGGCCATACGGGCATCCGTTTCCGACATTCCGATTCCATTATCGACGACCTGAATGAGCGTTTTCCCGGCTTCCTTAACCGTAATTGAAATTTCAGAGGCACCGGCGTCGACGGCATTCTCCACAAGCTCCTTAATAACGGCAGCCGGGCGCTGGATCACCTCTCCGGCGGCAATCTGATTGGCTACAGAATCGGGCAGCAATTTTACTCTATCTGACATAAAGCAATCATATTCATTTTCGGAACGGAAACGAGTCCGATCTCCGAATTGCATATTCTTATTACATTGACATCTTCATGGCGGCCCCGACAGATTCCTTATTGCTACCGGAGGCGGATTGTGGAGTAGCGGCTCCAGGACCGGAGGAGCGGAATAACTCCGGCTCTTCGAAATATTCAATCAAGGCATCGGGAACTTCACCCAAATCATCCTCCCAATGGAGAGATCCGCCATACCAGCTTCGCTTCGGCCGCAGGTCATCGCGCCACACAAATCCGGGAAGGAATTGTTGTTCGGCACGCTTCACATCGAACAACGGCGTTACTGTTCCGGTCACTTCGGGCCACATCTTGAGATTGTCGATCTTGTTTTCCGGCGCCATGTCAAGCGACATAAAAGAACTTTCCGCATAGACAATCTTGTTGAAACTCGAATCATTTTCCTGAGGAAGAATAAACATCTGGACATTACCGTCGACATCAAGGTGTCGGAGGGTATTATTCTCGAAGAAGGCCTTCAGGCGTTTTCCGGTCAACTGATTATAGAAATTCTCATCCACATGTTCGACCACCATCCCAGACTCGGGCAACAGAGCCCAATCCGGTGTGGAGTCATTGAAGTGAACATCGATCAAATTTCCATATATCTGCCGCTGATCGGACCAAACCATCGGCTTGCGGATAAGATGCAGCATCGAATCGCGTTCCTCAAAGCGGAGCGTATCGGCTATGCCCTGCAATTGCCGATTAAAGAAACGGGCCCTCGGCCACGCAAGAGCAATATGATACTCCGTGGGAAGAGAGACAGTCGTCGAATCGGTCGCGGCTGAGCCGGACTTAATGTTTTCGACAGCAGTGAAGTCAGGGAATCTGTAATCGACTTGCGTAATTTCCACTTCTTCACCAATGATTGTGTCATTCCCTTCCATATCAACGGGGTCGGGTGAGAGGAAAAGCTCCGTGTCGTTTAACGTTTCTGAAACAGAGTCTGAACTTTGCGGGAGCGCAATCTTGTCGGCAACGTGGGGAATCCGGGTTTCAATTCTCGAGAGAATCGTATCAGCTCGAAGAAAGAGAGTGTCCGGACGCGAATATTCCATCAGAAGAGGATAGATGGCCGCCAGCGCAAACCTGGAGGAATCGTTATATTCACCGTAACCTCCGATTAATGTGACCTTTCTTGCAGTGTCAGTGATCACCATTGGTTTGGGATTCATGTCGGGGGCCGAAAACATGAAAGCGCGACTGAGATGAGCCATTTTATCATAAATGATGGAATCGCCTTCAAGAGTGGTCACGTTTCCTGTCGAATCGGCGTGCATTATTATGCTGCGGGCAGTCAGACGCGCTTCGTCGGTGGCGGTGTTGTAAGTGCCTCGCGTGGTAAGAATGGTGTCGTTAGCGCCTTCAATTCTGGTTGTGGTGTGAATATCGGCTATATGGGAAGATGTGTTATAGAAGAGTTCTTCCGTAGTGAGGCGATAACCGTCGCGATTGTTTAGCAACACCACATTCTGCCTGAACTCAGCCAGTTTCGTCGAGGGGGAATATTCTCCATAAAGAGAGGTCAGCGTATTTACGTCATCGAACAGTTTTCCGCCGGTTGCATACCAGCCCTTCTCGGCATTGAGGTCATAGTCAAGGCTGTCCGTAATCAGGCGGACCTCGCGGTTACGAAGTTCGACTTCATCGCGGGATGGACCGCGGTTAAGTACGGCATGGCGGGAATATCCGTCATAATTGAGATGGTCGGCATAAACGAACAGGGTGTCGCCCTGCTGCATCTCGACATGGCCGAAGGCGATCAGGGAATTCTGTTCGGGATAGTAATATGCGGAATCGCAAAACATCCACATGCCGCCGTGACGGAATTTGACAGAACCCTTCACAACTTGAAACTCTTCAAGACCGCCGGCAGGGCGAAACAAAGAATCGGCATATTCAAGAAACACCTTATCCGACTGATTGCGGTCGGCGGTCGGGATTGTTGGCTTCTGCTGTTCCTTAAGTGCCGGTCGGGAGTACGGATCCTTCGGTTGCTGCGTCTGACGAGAAGCAGCGCTCCATAGGGAAACCGCACCGGCCGCCAGCATAATAAGCACCAGAGCCAGCACCAAGCCTGAAGTTCTCTCTAACCCCCTCTTCATTATTTGACCCAACCCTTATAATGGAAATCGCATTGATCCCATCCTTCGGAGATGCGGACGTAAGTGTCCTGAATCTTTTGTTCGACCCAGTCACGGATAATTTCCTGCCGCTTGTTCTCCTCATACATCTGCTTGATCATATTGAAATCGTCAGACAGAGTTGCCTTGTGGCCGGGAATACGCGTTGTCAGTTTCACTATGGCCACGACATCCCGGTTTTTCTTTTGATCTTTCATAATGAAAGCGTCGGAGATGTCGCCGGGTTGCATTGTCTCAATCTTGCGGGCCACTTCCGGGGGAAGGTCCTGCATCTCGAAACGGGATGATGCGTTCTTGGAGTTGATCATGACGCCTCGGTTGTTACGCGTATCCTTATCCTGCGACACATACTTGGCGGCTTCTTCGAACGAGTATTTGTCGGCAACAATTTCCTTTCGGAGAGAGTCAAGTTTTACGACAGCGTCCTTGAGGTCGTTGGTGCTCACCTTAGGGGTAAGAAGAATATGGCGGACGTTCACCTGATCGCCTCGTTTATCAATCAACTGGATAATATGATAGCCATATTCAGTCTCTACGATTCGCGACACCTTCGTCGGATCGTTAAGATTGAAGGCCACATTTGAGAATTCCGGCACAAAGTCCGCCCGGTTATGATAGCCGAGTTCGCCGCCCTGCATCGCCGAGCCATCATCCTCACTGTGCATAATGGCAAGTGTCGAGAATGAAGCCTCTCCCGAATTAACGCGCTCGGCATAATCGCGGAGACGTGCCTTGACATCTTCTATCTCCTGACGCGGAATCACGGGATTGACCGTGATAATCTGGGCTTCCACCTGCATCGGGACGTAAGGAATACTGTCGGAAGGGAGCGAACTGAAATATTTGCGGACCTCGTTAGGAGTGCCCTTCACATTTTTAGTCAGCGAACTTTGCACCTGTTCAGTGATGTAAGAATTCCGCATCATGTCGCGCAGTTGCTCGCGAAGAGCCTGAATCGGTTTATGGAAATATTCCTCGACCTTCTCCTTGCTTCCGAGATTGGTGATAAAAAAGTTCAGACGCTTTTCCACTCCTGAGGCCACTTGGGATTCCGGGGCCTCGATAGTGTCGAGCTTAGCCTGATGAAGATATAGCTTCTCGACAGCGAGCTGTTCGGGAATCACGCAATAAGGGTCGCCCTCAATGCTGACACCCTCCGAACGCATCTGCATATACTGCTCCTCGATATCGGAGCGGAAAATCGGTTCGTCACCCACAATCCAGGCAACTTCATCAACAACATTTTTCTTCACCGGAGCGGCAATGGCACAAAGGGCTGCCAGAGAAATCGCCGGCAACAATATATTCTTTATCTTCACTTCTTTTCGTTTTTCAACTTATTAATATTTGATACTTCCCGACCGGCCGCATTCGACTCATTCCGAGGAGACAATTTCCCTGTGACCGGATCATACAGGCCTTTTGTCAGGAATCCATCGCCGAGACGCTCCCTGCACAGACGCCGGAACAGGTCCTCGCTTTTCGCCGCTGAACTTTTTCTGCCAATAATTCCGGCAATTCGGTTTCTGGCATAGTCGTATGGCATCGGAGTTCCGGACGGCAGATATTCGGAGATGTGCAGAAAATAGACCGATCCGTCATAGGAGGTTTCGAAGTCGCGTGTTCCCTCCACGAATGCATCCGCATCGTAAAAACGATATGGAATCTGGTCTGCCACGATATTCCAATCTATCCATCGATCGGGGAAATATTCATATTTGATTGCATTCCGCAACCCCATCTTCTCAATTCTGTCAATCGAGGCCTCAGATCCGGAGGCCATCCAACGGCGTATATTGTGAAGATTTGAGTTGTCGGCCGCAACCTTCAGAAACACGCCCTTTATAACGGGCACTTCAAGAAGCAACTCCTCGCGGTGCTTATTATAATATTGGCGCAACTGAGCTTCCGAAGCTTCCGAGGCTGTCTCTCCGACCGAAGATAAGTATCTGTTTACAATCAGATCCCTGCGATAATCCTCAACCATTCTGTCGATCTCTTCCATATCAGGAATTGATTTTTCAGCGAGGTCGATAAGCAGTATATTCCTGACCCAGCGGTCGGCAATCTGACGAAGCATTGCGATACTGTCTTCTTCGCTCAATCCCGAGGGAATGTAGAGCTCGGCATCACGAAGAGTAAGCGAAGTGTCTCCGGCGGAAACGAGAACCACGTCATCCGCAATATTCCTCGTTCTCTCTCCGCCTCTGCATCCTGATAACAAAAAAGCAGGAAGCAAGGCTGAGACCAATCCGAACGGGAATAACCCCCGGCAAAGAGCAAAACGCTTTTTCATATCGCCACTTTTCAGATTTACAAATTTAATAAAACTCTCCGGATTATGAAAACCAATGATGTCACCTCATCAATTTAGGAGCTCCGAAGAGCAAACCAAGATTCAGTCCGAAGTTCCAATTTCCGGAGGGGGCGGTGAGATAATTTCCGTAAACAGAAAGACTCGCAAACGGGAAATTATAGACCACCGCAAGTTCACCGATAAATTCGGGATGATTGAACCATTTCCCGTATGTTGCAGGAGCAGTTCCATTATTCACCAAGTCGCGAATCGGCGTGAAGCAGTAGAAATCACCTCTCACCTGCAGGTTTCTCAGGGGAAGAAATATTGGAATGATACCGGCAGCCACATAATTGTCTGAACGGTAACCGACATTAAAATAGTTTTCAGTAGCCGGTGTCGGCGCAAATGCCGGAGCGTGAATCAAGGTTGCCGTGTAGTTTTCGCGCAAACTCTGCAAGGTTCCATAGCCCGTTGCAAGCGCGCCGAGAGAAAATTTCTTTCCCAACGGGAAGAACTGTCTCCAATAAAGCTCGAGAGCGGCGCGAGGTCGATCAATAAACCCGAATTCAGCGACTTTATTACCTTCCGGCAGATAGCGCGAACGTTCGTAAGAGAACATTACGTCTGCCTTCCAATCGATGCCGTTGCTCGGATACATATCGTTATTGAGCGTGTTGGAACTTACGCCGCCGTGGAAGACTCCGGCCCGATATTCCGTGCGGTCCTTCTCTCTGTTGGCGTAATCCTCGTTGCTCGTCGGGAAATAGGAGTCGACTGTGAGGCCGCCTGCCAGGCTGACGTAACCCTTCATCTTCCGACCCATTGCCCATACATACTGACCCTTGGCAAAATATTCAGATTCCGTGATAAACGTCGGTGAATTGGCTTTATAGAAGAGCACTTCCGAGTCATAGTATTTCTGCCGGCTCGCAACCACTTGCAACTGAACGAAGGAGGGGATGCTTGACCTGAGCGAGAACTTTCCCTCAAGCATCGCGGCATAATATGATTGGCCGACCCAGGCTGACAGGGAGAGGTCAAGGGAGTTTAATTTGAGCGTATGATAACCTGCTGAAAGATAAAGCTGGCTATTGGCCGAAGAAGTTATCCAACCTCCGATGCTGAGCGACCAGGGACGCTTTAGAATTGCGTGAAGTTCGAGCGTGTTGTTGCCATCCTCGCCGAAGTCGGCTCTTGGAATGAGGTTGCTTATGGTTCCGTCGGTGACGGCCTTATAATAGGCGTTTTCAGTCTGCTCAAGACCGAACTTCTTCTTTTTCCCCACCCCTCGGAACAGATATTCCAGATAACGCGCCTCGCCACCTTTAGCCCCGGTTACGACGACACTATCGAACATAACGACAGGAGTGGAATCGGCAAATTCGCGGCGGCGTTCAGTGACCTCTTCAATCGACCTGCGGGAATGAACTCGTTTCTTGATGGAATCAACCATTGCGAGACCCGTGTTGTAACCAATCTCGTAAATAGTCTGAGCCTTATTGAAGGAGAGAACACCGAAATTCGTCACCGGCACTTGAATCTTTATACCCTCGGATTCAGGCAAAGAATAATCGTTATTCTGGATAATCATATCTTCCAGCTGATTATAGATATCGCCTTGAACAGGTTTTGTGTCGGCACGCGACACCGACACACCAATAATAACGTCGGGATTAAACTCATCATGCATCACATCGACGGGGAAATTGTCGTATATTCCACCGTCGTAGAGCAATATGCCATTAACCTTGATCGGGCGGTAGACGAGCGGGAAGCTCATTGAAGCGCGAACCGCATCCCCGAGCTGCCCTTTTGAAAACACAACCTTATGTTTCGCATAAACATTGCTCGCCACGCAACGATAAGGGACGAACAAGTCATTGAAATTTTCCTTACATTGCTCGGTATAGGGCGAATATATTTTGAGAAACTCAATATTCATCGGGAGAGGACTCACCAGCGATGTAGGAAGAATCTGAAACGGCAAAGCTTCCTCCGCATTGAAATTGACGTTTACCGAAAGCCATTGGGGCGTTGGAGCGGGCTTATTATAATAGAATGTGTTGTTTTGTCCAATCACACCCATGCTCCAATTGAGAAATTCGGGGGCCGTAAAAAATTTAAGCATCCTTTCCGGACTCCATCCGCAGGAGTAGAGACTTCCGACGATGGCACCCATAGAGGTTCCTGTCACATAGTCGATCGGAATATCATTTTCTTCCAGAGCCTTGATAACTCCGACGTGGGCAATTCCCTTAGCACCTCCTCCACTCAACACGAGACCTACAGACTGTTTCTTAGCCCGCTTTGTCTCAACCTCCGGGGATGAAGCTGTTGCCGACCCGCTCATTCCAACTAATGTCAATCCCATAAAGATGGCTGCCACTTTATTGCGCACAGACCTATTGACAGAAATTCTTCCCATATCAAATTTATTTTGGAATTCAACCGCCTCCTCAAACTTTCACTACGTGGTTCAACGCCGTTTTTTTGAGCTTTTTTTTGTCGCAGTCGTGTGATTCTTTCCTGTTTTTGATCGTTTTCCAGCTGTCTTACTTCTTGCCTTAGACTTTTTAGGAGCAGGGTCCGATGTCTTCTTCACCGCAGGAGAGGGCTTTGCCGGCATCTTGACACCCTGCTGTTCAAGCATCTGCGCAAGTATTTCAGCATCTTTATAATTATGAGAGGCTGCCTGTCGGAAATATTTCAAAGCACGGGGCAAATCCTGTTGTACTCCTTTCCCGTCGCGAAGCATCATAGCATAATAGTAAGCTCCTTCATCATTACCTCTTTCAGCGGCACGCCAGTAATTCTCCGCCGCCACGCGATAATCTTGAAGAACACCTCGACCCTCGGCAAATTGCCGAGCGATATTTACCTGAGCAAGCGCATGGCCGTTGGAAGCTGCTTTACGGAACCAATAGGCCGCCTCCTCATCGCTTTGCCGGACTCCTTTGCCATCACGGTAAAGCGTTCCAATGATATACTGAGCTTCCAGGTCTCCCCCTCCGGCAGAACGGACATACCATTTCCATGCCTCGTTGATATTTTCCTTCACACCGAGGCCGTCACGATAACAATCGGCCACGATACGTTGGGCTTCCGGATTTCCCTCTCTGGCTTTCTCTATGTTGAGCATATAATCCGAACGGGTTACCGGCAATTGAGCCGAGATTTCGGGAGAGTAAGAAACAGCTCCCATCATCAAAAGGGAAATCAAAAGAAATCTATATCTCATATTTTTATGATTTCTTGCAATAGATAGTAAAAATACAATAGATTCATTCTACAAGAATACGGCACGACACTCCGACCGGAGTCTCGCACCGCCATTCTTAATGGAATTCACGCTGATTACGGAATCAATCCTTGGAATCGAGCATCGCGATCTTCTCTTCGAGCTCGCGGATATCATCCTTCAGGCGTTTGATTCGATTTTCCATTTCCTTTACAAGCGACGAACCGGCCGACGATTTCACGTTGAAGAATCCCATATTGTTCTCAATCGTGTTCAGGTCATTCCGGCGGCTATCAAGAGCGCGCACTAGACGATCCCGTTCGCTGCGGACCTTCTGTCCATCACCCTTTATTTCATTTACTCTGTTGGAGAAATTCTCCATGCGCTGACGGCTTTCGCGAGAATTGTAGGCATTGTAGAGAGCGTCGCACTGCTCACGGTATTCAGCGTAAAGCTTGTCTTTCATCTTAAAGGGCACAAAGCCAATGGAGTTCCACTGTTCCTGGAGTTCCTTGACACGTCCGATAACTTCGCGACGGTCGCCATCTTTCGGGAGCTCGGCGAGGGCGGCAATGATTCCCTTCTTTGCCTCCATATTTGCAGCTTCCTCCTTACGACGCTCCTTGGATTGCTCCTTGCGTTTGTCGAAGAAATAATTGCAGGCGGACGTGAAACGTTCCCAGAGAGCATCGCTTTGCTTGCGGGGCACACTGCCTATAGTTTTCCATTCATTCTGAAGTTTCACCACCTCGGCCATTGCCGCCTGAAGATCTGAAGAATCGCGGAGGGCTTCCACTTTCTCACAGAGGCGTGTCTTTTTTTCGAGATTTGCGGCGAACTCATCTTTGGTTTTCTGGAAATATGCGGTTTTAGCAGCGAAGAAATCATCACAAGCCTTTCGGAAACGGGCATATAAGGCCGTGTTTGCCTTTCTTGACGCGAAGCCATATTCACGCCATTTCTTCTGGATTGCAATCACACTTTCGGTAGCCTTATTCCAGTCATTGAAGCTTTTGAATCCGGAAAAGTCAATAGCCTCGACTTCCTCGCAGAGAGCTGTCTTTGCTTCTTCATTCGCCTGTTCGGCTGCCTTGCGTTGTTCGAAATATTCTTGATGTCGACGGTTGACAGTCGCACTTGCCGTCTTAAACTCATCCCAAATGGAGTCGCGAATCTCCTTGGCAACAGGTCCGATATTTCTCCACTCCTCGTGGAGACCCTGCAGAGAACGGAAGGCTGCAAGCACATCCTTCTCCTCGGCCAATTTAACGGCAGAATCAATTATCGCACGTTTAGCCTCAAGATTTTTCTTAAAATCAAGATCACGCAGTTCCTTGTTCATCTTAAGATGATCATAGAACTGTTCGCCAACCGTCTGGAAAGTTTTCCAGATTTCAGTTTCGGCAGTAGCGGGCACTTCCTTGATGGCCTTGAAATCCTGCTGGAGCTGCTTGAACTCCTGGAATTTTACATTTACCGTGTCGATATCTCCAGCAATAGCTTTCATCTGTTCAAGGATAGCCTCTTTCTTGGCAAGGTTTTCACGACGGAAAGCCTCCTCGGCCTCAATGTGGGCGGCACGGCGTTCCTTGAACTGAGCATACATATCTTTCATTTCAGCCTCAATGGCACATGGAGTAGCCACAAAGGAGTCGGGGGCATTTCCTTCTTCAATGTGACGGTTGAGCTCTTCGAGCGTTTCCTTGCTACGCAGGCTGAAGAAAGCCTGCTTAATAGCGGTAACGTCACGATGAGCTTCCATGTCATCGCGTTCAAGGATGGCTTTGAGCTCGTCGCGCAGTTCCTCTTTCGAGAGCGAGTGGAAACGGTGGGGATCGCGGTCAGCGGCAACCACGGCCGCTTCTTCCGCTGCCACGGATTCTTCTACTGCTTCAGGAGCGACATCCTCGGAAGCTGAGTTCTGGGTACAAGGGGAGGAAGATTCCGCAGCATCGGCTGCGGGGTTCATCTCGACCGGAGTCTCGATGGCTTCGGTCTTTTCAATCTCGTTCATGGATATGACAGGTATCTGTTACTTAATGAATTTTCTAAGAATGAAGAGGTCGAGCATCACTCGCCTTCAACCTTCATGGAGAGGACTTTTACATCCTCAATCGGACGATCGGCGCGTCCTGTGGCCACGTTCTGGATTTTTTCAACGGTATCCATTCCGGAGAGAACCTCTCCAAACACCGTATACTGGCCATCAAGATGAGGCGTGCCTCCGATGGTGGCGTAATCCTTCACCATCTGTTCGGGGAGGGGTTCATCCTTTACAGTTTCTTCCGTCTGCGAAATCAGGGCCTGACGCAGGGCTTCGAGAGCCTCCTTGTCGCCGGCATCCTGGAGCGCACGAATCTCTTCCGACCGCGACCTCACCAAAGAATTGAAAAAGCTCTGACGACGTTCGTTAAGCTGGCGGAGGCGCATCTGTTCGAGCTGAGCTTCCGAGAACTTATTTCCGGTTACAATATAGAACTGGGATCCGGAGCTGCGGCGTTCGGGGTTTACCTGATCGCCGGTGCGAGCGGCCGCAAGGGCGCCATATTTGTGATAATGACGCGGGTAAACGATTTCAGCTTCAAGTGTATATCCGGGGTCGCCGGCGCCAAGCATCTTCGTGGAGTCGGCATTGCGCGACTCGGGATCGCCGGTCTGGACCATAAAATCCTTGATCACACGATGGAAAAGCACTCCATCATAGTATCCTTCGCGGACGTGCTTAAGAAAATTGTCGCGGTGGACAGGAGTATCGTCAAAGAGACGGACACGAATATCTCCGAGTGTGGTGGAGATGTCGACAACCGGCCCCGTGGAAACGGAATCGGTCGCGGCTGAACCGGCACTAAAAGCCATAATCAATAGTATGAGAGTGAGAAATACTTTTTTCATATCAAATCACATCCCTTCACCGGGGTGTATTCTTTTGTAGATTCTGCGGAAGTTGTTGTCGATGCGGTTAAGTTCTTCAACCCGTTCGGCATAGTCCGTTCCCCAAATAGCCTCAAGCAAAGAAGAGATATAACGGCGTTCACGATCTTTCTCAATCGTACCTTCCACGAGAGGGACAATCCAGGGCTCGAAACGTTCACGATCAACAGCACAAAGATACCTTGCCGAACTGGCGAGAAACTGTCCGGACACGTCCGCGTCACGCAGTTTCATAACGAGTTCGGGAAGAAGAGAGGCATCATCCTCTACACAATCGACCAGCTGCTCATAAAGCGACATACCGATCAGTTCGGGATCTTCCTTTTCAACGTTTTCTGATGACATAGTCCAAGAATTACTCAGCTATATGAAATTATCGCAATCATCATAACAATGACAAATCGCCAATATGCAAGCACGCAATAGCGCAGAAAGCGATAATTTGTTGCAAATGTAACTGATTTTTTTGTAATTTTGTATCAACTGAGGATAAAAGTTGAATTATTCTCATAAACACATTGAGACCCAAAACCGGATTTATTTTATCAATTTACTGATTTTGAGCATTATATGCAATCAAACACGAAAGACAATGATGTGTCACAATATCCGAAGGATTCCTTCGTGATCGTAATCGGTCGACAGTTCGGGAGCGGCGGAAGGATGATCGGACGAAAGATTTCGGAGGCCTTGGGAGTTCCATATTATGATAAGAGCCTTCTTAAAGAAGCAGCCTCCGACCTCGGATTCAATCCTCATATCTTTCATGAAGCCGACGAAAAACGGCCCTCCTTTCTGAGATCGCTGCTTCATCTTAATTACGGGGCTGCCGGAGCTCCCCATGACACGTCGTCACTGAGCAACGAGGGATTATACACGGCACAGAGTCGAGTCGTAAGAAAGATTGCTGAAAGAGGGTCGTGTGTTATTGTCGGCCGGACTGCCGACCACATCCTGAAAGACCATCCCAAACTTGTCAGTCTTTTCTTGCATGCTCCAATAGAGGATCGCGCAAGACGAGTTGCCGGGCGAGGCGATGCCGAAGCCATTGAGAAAGCAATATCGATGGCGAATCATACCGACCGCAAAAGAGAATCCTATTATAATTACTTTACCGGTCGCAGATGGGGATTCTCTGACAATTACACGATGTCGATTGATTCATCAAAAGTATCTCCGGAATCAATCATCACTCTCATAAAAGATATACTCAACCGTCCCGAGGGTAACAAATAACCGGGGACTCAGGGCTGAATCAGGTCACTTCAAGATGGAGTGACCTGATTTTTAACACACATTCAACGAACCATATCCCATCCGGATTGTTTTTTAATCAAAACGAAACACTTATTAAAATTTATTCCTATGAACACAGCACCACTTAGCGGTATTAAAGTTATTGATTTCACAGAAGTACAATCAGGTCCGTCCTGCACTCAGATGCTTGCATGGCTCGGAGCAGAAGTAATAAAGATCGAGCGTCCCGGAGTCGGCGACGCCACCCGCAAAGAACTTCAGTTCAATCCTGATCTTCCTTCCTACTATTTCCTTCAGTTGAATTCTGACAAGAAATCAATCGCGCTTGATGCCGCCACGCCTGATGGCAAAGAAATTCTGACAAAGCTCATTGCAGACGCCGATATATTTGTTGAAAACCTTCACCCGGGGGCAATGGATAAGCTCGGATTCTCATGGGAAGAGGTTCATAAACTTAATCCAAGGTGTATTTACGGCACCATCAAGGGTTTCCCTCTTTCATCGCAATACAAGAACCTGAAGGCTTACGAGCCTATTGCACAGGTAACGGCAGCCGCCGCCACAACCACAGGTTGGTTTGAAGGTCCGGACAACATTCCGACTCAGTCGGGCGCAGCGCTTGGCGACTCCAACACGGGTATGCACCTTTTGATTGGTTTGCTTGCAGCGTTGATGCAGCGTGAAAAGACAGGCGAAGGCGTTTATGTCTATCAGTCGATGCACAATGCATGTCTTAACCTCTGCCGAATCAAGACCCGCGACCAGCTTACCCTTGACAAGATCGGCTATCTTACCCAGTATCCTCAGTATCCCGACCAGAAGTTCGGTCAGACCGTTCCACGTTGCGGCAATATCGAAGGAGGCGGCGTTCTGGGATGGACTTACAAATGCAAACCGTCGGGTCCGATGGATACGGAAGAGGAAGCCAACAACTATGTATACGTCATTCTTCAGAGAGGAGCTAAGGATTTTGAGGCAGCCTGCAAGGCAATGGGCTTCGAGGATTGGCTGACAAATCCCGACTTTAACACAGCTGACGCCCGCGATCGTCACAAACAAGCTATCTACAAGCGTATCGGAGAATGGACTGCAGACAAGACCAAATATGAAGTCACCGAAATTCTTGGTAAAGCAGGCGTTCCTGTAGGTCCGGTTATCTCAACTCAGGAGCTGATGAACGATCAGAACAACTATGATGGCAACACTTTGGTAAAAATTAACCAGGGTGGCGAAATCGGAGAATTCGTAACTGTCGGAGTTCCTTTCACATTCTCCAACTATCAGCCTACCTACGGTCCGTGTCCTTCACTTGGCGGCAACACCGATGAAATTCTGAAGAATCTCGGTTACGACGAAACTCAGATTGCATCGTTCGCAAAGAACGGTACGACCGCACCTCTTGCAGATGGAAAGATGTAAAAATCTGGCATCGATTCTCTCCTGCCTGAAAGATTATTAAAATTATTGGAGGTGGCCCGGTAGGAGCCTTCGGCTCCCGCCGGGCCACACTTATATCAATACCATTATAAATTATAAAAAGAATTCTATGTCAACACAATCATCAACAGCCAACAATACGGCCACGACACCGAAATTTCCGGAACAGGTGACCGGAATGTATATACTTGCAGAATCACTCAGACGTCTGGGATTGATGGATGTCTACGGACTTGTCGGTATTCCAGTTACAGAAGCAGCATACGCAATGCAGAAAATTGGAATCAATTATTATGGCTTCCGATTTGAACAACAGGCCGGTATGGCGGCCGCCACCCACGGTTTCCTGACCAAACAGCCGGGAGTTCTTCTGACAGTTTCATCGCTTGGCTTCCTCAACGGACTGACCGCTACGGCTAATGCAACCGTGAATTGCTATCCTATGATTCAGATTTCCGGAGCCTCCGATCCGACAATGGTCGATATGAATATGGGCACATACGAACAGCTTGACCAGCTTAACACGGCGCGTCCGCTTGTAAAGGCAGCGTTCCGTTGTTCGTATGCAAAGGATATCCCTTCGGCGGTTGCACGCGCCTATCGGGCAGCCGTGAGCGGACGTCCCGGCGGAGTCTACATCGATATGACCACTCCGGCGCTCGGCGAAATCATGGATGCTTCAGAGGCCGAGAAACTTTTCTACACACCTGTGGACATCGCATCACCTGTAGCACCGACACAAACGGCAGTAGATCGCGCCGTCGAGCTTCTCACTTCAGCCAAACGTCCTGCTATCCTTCTGGGAAAGGGTGCGGCTTACGCACAAGTCGACGAAAAGATTAAGGAACTCGTGGAGACTTATAAGATTCCTTACCTCAGCATGTCGATGGCCAAGGGTCTGCTTCCCGATAACGGAGAACTCAGTGCACTCTCCTGCCGTTCTGATATTATGGAAAAATCAGATGTCGTGATGGTTATCGGCGCACGCATCAACTGGATGCTTGAGTTCGGCCGTGGCAAATGGAATCCGGAGATGAAATTCATCCAGCTTGATGTCGAGCCTCAGGAAATCGACAGAAATGTACCGATTGCCGCCCCTGTGGTCGGCGACATGGGTCTGAGTCTTGATATGATTCTTGCCTCGATGAAAGGAAAGACAATGCAGACAGACCCCGCCTGGCTCACGTCGTTGCAGACCGAGACGAAAGCTAAGAATGCCAAATTCGCCGAACGCCTCCAGAAGGCTTCAACAGAGATGCCAATGACTCATTGGAGCGCATTGTCGGTTGTCAAGCCCGTGCTTGAATCGAATCCCGACGTTATTCTCATTAACGAGGGCGCCAATACGCTTGACGATACTCGAGACTCAGTCGATATGTTCCTCCCGCGTCATCGCGTGGACTGTGCATCATGGTCGATCATGGGTATGGGAATGGGTTCAGCCATCGGCGCGGCAGTAGCGACCGGCAAGAAGGTCGTAGCCGTCGAGGGAGACTCAGCGTTCGGTTTCTCCGGAATGGATTTCGCCACAATATGCCGATATAAATTGCCTGTAACAGTCGTGATCTTCAATAACGGAGGTATCTACAACGGAATCGGTGTCAATCCATCGGGCAAGGATGCTCCTGCTCCGACGACACTTGATATCAATGCCCAGTACAACAAGATTGGAGAGGCCTTCGGGGCTGCCAACTATCGCGTTGATAATACGGCAGACCTCAAGAAAGCACTTGAAGAGGCGATCGCATCCGGGAAACCTGCCCTAATCGACGTGCAGCTTGGAGCAGATTCCGGCAAGGAGAGCGGCCACATCGGCTACACGGCGCGTCCGCTTGTAAAGGCAGCGTTCCGTTGTTCGTATGCAAAGGATATCCCTTCGGCGGTTGCACGCGCCTATCGGGCAGCCGTGAGCGGACGTCCCGGCGGAGTCTACATCGATATGACCACTCCGGCGCTCGGCGAAATCATGGATGCTTCAGAGGCCGAGAAACTTTTCTACACACCTGTGGACATCGCATCACCTGTAGCACCGACACAAACGGCAGTAGATCGCGCCGTCGAGCTTCTCACTTCAGCCAAACGTCCTGCTATCCTTCTGGGAAAGGGTGCGGCTTACGCACAAGTCGACGAAAAGATTAAGGAACTCGTGGAGACTTATAAGATTCCTTACCTCAGCATGTCGATGGCCAAGGGTCTGCTTCCCGATAACGGAGAACTCAGTGCACTCTCCTGCCGTTCTGATATTATGGAAAAATCAGATGTCGTGATGGTTATCGGCGCACGCATCAACTGGATGCTTGAGTTCGGCCGTGGCAAATGGAATCCGGAGATGAAATTCATCCAGCTTGATGTCGAGCCTCAGGAAATCGACAGAAATGTACCGATTGCCGCCCCTGTGGTCGGCGACATGGGTCTGAGTCTTGATATGATTCTTGCCTCGATGAAAGGAAAGACAATGCAGACAGACCCCGCCTGGCTCACGTCGTTGCAGACCGAGACGAAAGCTAAGAATGCCAAATTCGCCGAACGCCTCCAGAAGGCTTCAACAGAGATGCCAATGACTCATTGGAGCGCATTGTCGGTTGTCAAGCCCGTGCTTGAATCGAATCCCGACGTTATTCTCATTAACGAGGGCGCCAATACGCTTGACGATACTCGAGACTCAGTCGATATGTTCCTCCCGCGTCATCGCGTGGACTGTGCATCATGGTCGATCATGGGTATGGGAATGGGTTCAGCCATCGGCGCGGCAGTAGCGACCGGCAAGAAGGTCGTAGCCGTCGAGGGAGACTCAGCGTTCGGTTTCTCCGGAATGGATTTCGCCACAATATGCCGATATAAATTGCCTGTAACAGTCGTGATCTTCAATAACGGAGGTATCTACAACGGAATCGGTGTCAATCCATCGGGCAAGGATGCTCCTGCTCCGACGACACTTGATATCAATGCCCAGTACAACAAGATTGGAGAGGCCTTCGGGGCTGCCAACTATCGCGTTGATAATACGGCAGACCTCAAGAAAGCACTTGAAGAGGCGATCGCATCCGGGAAACCTGCCCTAATCGACGTGCAGCTTGGAGCAGATTCCGGCAAGGAGAGCGGCCACATCGGCTACTTGAACCCGACCCCTCTGATTGAATATACGGTTTAATCCGACATTACCACACTGTCGAGGCCGAATGTAACCCATCCGGCCTTCCTAAAAAATTCAAATTATGAATATAACACATGTAATATTATATGCGATTGTCCCGATAATCGTGGTGATGCTTCTCGGATTCGTTACCGGCAAACGAGGCATCTTCACGGGGCAAGATGCAAAGAAATTCAATAAGGTCGTGCTTGACTACGCGTTGCCGGCAGCACTGTTCGTGTCGATTGTTCAAGCCTCCCGCGAGGACCTTGTAAAGGATATTAAGCTTACGCTTGTATCTGCGATCGGCATTATGGCCTGTTTTATGCTCGTCTACTTTGTGTTCAGACTCTTTAAAAAGAACACGGGAGCGGACGCAGCCGTATCGGCACTGATTAGCGGTTCACCGACAATCGGCTTCCTCGGGTTTGCCGTGCTTGAACCTATTTTCGGCGTTAATCCGCGAGTGGCACTTGTTGTGGCAATCGTAGGTATCGTGGTGAACGCCATAGGTATTCCAGTCGGTTTGTCCCTGATGAACGCATCATTGGATAAGCAGGCCGATGCGCAGGGCGCGACGAAGAAGAAACATGAGAGTGCGTGGCTTCCGGTGCTTCATGCACTTGAACAGCCGGTTGCGTGGGCCCCTATTCTTGCCGTAATATGGGTGGTTATCGGAATTCCATGGCCCGATTATCTCAGCCCATCGTTTAACCTTATCGCCAAAGCCAATGCTTCGATGGCCGTATTCTCTGCCGGTATCACACTTTCTGCAATTAAGTTCTCCATGAACTGGCAGGTCGTGCTCGGTTCGATTATGAAGATGTTTGTAATGCCGCTCGTAGTGCTTCTTCTCGGTCTTTGGTTCCACATGGACGCCGAGAATCTGAAGATGCTTGTGGTTGCGGCTGCACTGCCCCCGGCATTCTCCGGAATTATTATCGCCGATGAATACAACACTTATGTTGCTACCGGTACGTCCTCGCTGACGTTATCCGTGATCCTCTTTATCGGATGTTGTCCGTTATGGTTGTGGCTCACAAACCTTGCACTCGGAATGGCATAAAAAGTTATAGAAATCAAAAAAGAATGTCCGGTCAATGGCCGGACATTCTTTTTATCAAACCCTTTATTAATTCCGATTGTTAAAAATTTGAAAACGCAACAGATTAAGCATTGTAAAGATATGTCAGAACCCTCCCACACCAAGGATATAATAAAGAAAGTCATTAAATACACGTTGCCGGCAATCATATCGGCAGTTATGATTATATGGCTTTTCAAGAAAGTCAACACCCGGACTGTAATAGGCATTCTTCATGACGGGTGCGACTATTGGTGGCTGGTGCTAATGTGCGTAGTTCTCATAATTTCCCGCTCGATCAGGGGCATACGCTGGGGTATTCAGCTGAGGGCCGCGGGAGTCAAACGAATGCCACCCTTTGCGGAGATGGTGTCGATCTACGGGGCCTACGCGCTAAATCTGCTCTTCACCGGCGTTGGAGAAGCATGGCGTTGCCTCTATGTTTCACGCAGACAGAAAGCGAGACTTGCAACCGTGATCGGAACAGATCTCGGAGACAGGATTTCTGACGCCATAATGATTGTCGTGCTTGTGATATGCTCAACGTTCCTGGCGCGTCCGGCGCTTGATAAATTCCTTGACCATTACAGTTTCGGCCGCGAAATCATCAATTTGTTCTCCTCTCCGTGGCTATGGATTGGATTCGTGGTCTTGGTCGGAGCGTTACTCTGGATTTTCCTTTCAAAATCGCACAACAAGATAGTGCTTAAGGTCAGGGCAGAGGCCGACCAGCTTTGGAACGGATTCAGGATTCTGTTTACAATGAAGCATCAGTTAAGATTCTGGATTTACACCCTCATCATCTGGATCGCCTATTTCCTTATGACCTATCTATGCTTCTTTGCCTTTCCCTTCACCCGGGAACTCATACGTCCTGATTTGGGCTATGGCCTGCTTCCCGGTCTGGTTGTGTTCATTTTCGGGTCGCTGAGTATTGCCGTGCCGGCAACGGGAGGACTCGGCCCTTGGAATATCGCTGTGATGTTCGCCCTGACGCTTTATGGGGTTGACCAATCGGATGCAGCGACATACGCAATGGTCGTATGGGCTTTCCAGACGGCCATGCAGATAATTCTCGGCCTCGTCGGCGCCACCTACATCGCCCTCCATAAACGAGAACAAGAAGCGGCCGCATAAGAATCACACATAATAGGCAATCCTCCCCTGCTCCCCATACTCCGGGGCGGGCACCATCTCATCATTTTCGAACGACGCGACTTCTGCAGCGGAATCCAACCGGTTAAGGATAATTTGCCTAAGCAATTTTCCCCTGAAAGATTTCAGTTTGCCGGCATGAGGAGATCTTACATTCTCTCCCGACAATTCCTTAAAGTCGACTTTCCACACATTGGCAAGACCTTTCACAATCCTCCAATCAATAGATTTTGCAGCGTCAGCCGGCAGAAGGTCAAGGACTTCCTTTTCTCCGGAGTCTTTAATCATCCTGACGAGTTCATCCGTGACCTGACCTCGCCAAAACCGGGCCAAAGGAGTATCTTCGGGAGACAGGGGGGATGTGAATTCAAGTCGATACGGTTTTATGACATCGTCGGGTCTGAGCCAACCATAAAGGGAGGAAATTATTCTTATTTTCGCTCCAGCCATCATTTTTTCCTCTTCAGAGAAAGACGGATAATCAAGATTCCTGAACACAACACCCGTGAAAGCCTCCACGGCCTTCATGCCGGCCGTCTTGTTAGGAAATTCATAGGCCATCAGGCGCAGAGAAGCGGCCAATTTATCGCTTAATTTGACCAAGCGGGAAATATCGGCAACCGACATAGAGGCAATATTCTTCATTATTTCGGCCGCCTGACACTCCCCTGCCGGAGTGTTATTCAGATATTCGGTTGTAGAAATCTCATGCATGGCGGAGGCCATAGTCTTAGATTCCGCTATCAGGATAACCATATATTATCTACAATAAAGTTATAAATCATGCTCATATTGGAAGAGCCACGAGCCGCGACATCGGGATGCCGTCGGCTCATGGCCCATTTTACTGTTTCCGAAAAATTATTTTGCGCTCTTCGGAGTATGGTCGGCGAAGAGACGGATGATCTCTCCAATCCAGAGGACAAGTGAAGTCGAACCGATAATGATAAGCCAATCCGAAATCCGCAACGGCGTAACATTGAAAAATTCACCGCCAATTGACACGATTGCAATCTGACCGATAAGGATAGCGAGAGCGATCACGACAAAACCACTTGCGCCTTTGAAATGGAAAGCACTTCTGCCGGTTTCGAACGCTCGTGCATTAAACATATTCCAGAATTGCAGGAACACGAAAATCGTGAAGAACATCGAAAGCTCGTAGGGAGTAAGAGTCGGCTGTCCTGACGGCTGAGGGATGAACGAGAAGAGCTCTGTCATCGAGGATACGGAGTAATTCTCAAAAAGATAGAGAATACCGAGGAGAATCAGGAAGAAGATACCCCCGACCCCAATAATCGACTGCCACATGAGGCGATTGATGATGAAATCCTGTCTTGCACGAGGTTTCTCTTTCATAACCGACCTTGAAGGAGGAAGCGAAGCGAGGGCCATTGCAGCGAATGTATCCATGATGAGATTGACCCAAAGCATCTGAGTGACAGTGAGCGGGGATTCCGTGCCCATGAAAGCTCCGGCGAGGACAATGAAGCAGGCCGCTACATTGACAGTCATCTGGAAAAGGATGAATCGCTGGATATTCTGGTAGAGAGAACGACCCCACATCACAGCCCGGCCGATGGAGGAGAAAGAGTTGTCGACAATCGTGATGTCGGAAGCCTCCTTAGCTACGGAAGTTCCGTCGCCCATAGAGAGACCTACATGAGCGGCCTTGAGGGCGGGGGCATCATTAGTTCCGTCGCCTGTCACGGCCACGACCTCATTTTTGGCCTGCAGGGCCTCCACGAGACGTTTCTTATCCATCGGACGTGCGCGAGCGATAATCTTAAGGTCGCCGACGCGGTTTTTCAGTTCATCATCGGAAAGCTGATCAAATTCTACGCCGGTTATTATATTGCGGTCGCCATCGGTAGCATCGTTCCAGAGGCCAATCTGACGGCCGATTTCCTTCGCCGTACCGGGAGTGTCGCCGGTGACGATCTTCACCTTGATACCGGCATCAAGGACTTCACGGACAGCATCGGGCACATCAGCGCGGACAGGGTCGGAGATGGCCACGAAACCGAGGAAGTGAAGACCTTTGGCAATTACTTTTCCATCCGCTATGGCCTCCTCCCCTTCGGAGAGTTCCTGATATGCAAAACCGAGAGTTCGCATGGCCATATTCTGATATACAAGCAGCTGGGCATCGACTTCTTTGCGTGTCACACCCGACGTGTCTGAACAGAGGTCGAAGACAATTTCCGGAGCACCTTTAACATAGAGGATTCTCTTTCCTGTGGATGAATCCACGACAGTCGCCATATATTTACGTTCTGTCGTGAAGGGAAGTTCCTCAACACGCTTTGCCGCTTCGCGAAGTTGCGCATAGTCGACACCCTGATCACGCAGCCAAAGGATAAGCGCACCCTCGGTTGGATTACCAAGCACTTCCGGCTTATCTCCGGAAAGGTCGAGCTGAGCTGTAGAGTTCAAGGCAATGCCCTCTTCGAGGACGCCGGCGGGAGGATTCCCGAAGAAATCAGTGCGGAAGATTGTCATCTGATTCTTGGTGAGCGTTCCGGTCTTATCGGTACAAATCACGGTTGTCGCTCCCATTGTCTCGCAAGCATGCATCTTGCGGACAAGGTTATTAGTCTTGAGCATTCGGCGCATCGAATAGGCCAGAGAGAGGGTGACAGCCATAGGAAGGCCTTCGGGAACAGCGACTACCACGAGCGTCACGGCAATCATCAGGGTCTGCAGCAGATAGGCAACGAAATCGACCCACTCAAACGGATTGCCGACAAAATACATAATGATTCGGCCGACAACGATAAGGGCTGCAAAAGCGTATGAAATCTTAGTGATGAGATCGCCGAGACCATCGAGCTGTTCATTTAGCGGAGTCTTGACACTATCGTCAATCTGAGCAGCCTCAAAGACCTTGCCGTTCTCAGTCTTGTCTCCGACGGCCGTGACACGCATCACACCGTGGCCTTCCATCACTTTAGTTCCTCGCATAGCCATGTCGGAGGAGAAGGTAGCATCGGGATCGAATTGCTCGGGATCGGTTGTCTTATGGCAGATTGGTTCGCCGGTGAGAGTCGACTCATCAATATTGAGGGAGACTGCCTCAAGCAGCTGACCATCAGCAGGGACTTCTTCACCCGTGTTGAGAATAACGACATCTCCGACCACGATATCCTTTCGGGGCACAGACGTGACATTTCCGTTACGGATCACCTGGACCGGCTCATCATCATTCACTTGATTTAGCAGCGCGAACTCTTTGTCAGCCTTCAACTCAAAATAGAAAGCGAGTCCCGTTGCGAGGAGAATGGCAATGAAAATTCCTATAGGCTCAAAGAATACGCTTGCATCCTTGTCAAGGCCCCAGAACTCATAGCAAGAGATCCCGATTGAGAGGGCGCCTGCTATTAGAAGGATGATAATCAAGGGATCGCCGAATTTTTCCAGAAATCGTTTCCATAACGGATCTTTTTCGGGAGGAGTCAGCACATTTGCACCGTGCAGATTCCGACTCTCTTCGACCTGCGAGTCGGTAAGACCTGTGAGGAGTTTCTGATTTGTATCCATAAATGCGAATATAAGGTTGGTTTGCATAAGAACGGGAAAGGTTGAGACCTCCCCTATCGTTACGCAAAGTTAGCAATACTTAACGAGGATTACAACCTGCTGCAACATTACAGTGTAAAAGAGTCAACCCAGTGCGTTGCAGACTGCAATAAAACATCCGGCGAGGAAACCAGCTCGATAGCGGTTCTTCGCCGGATGCAATTATAATTACATTCCCTTATCTGTTGGCATCCTCGATACGGCGGCGGAGGCCCAAATTGAAGGCTTCCTGACCGAGAAGGTTCTCAACAGTGAGGTGCATACGATAGCGCCAGTAGTGGCGGGGATTAGCGGGCACGTTAATCTGTTCTTCCTGCGGGTTCTCGCGACGGAGACCGCCATCCATAGAGAGCCAGTCCTGAAGGGGAAGAATACAGAGCATCGAGGGGCTCTTGAGCTGAAGTTCAACTATCTTCTCGCAGATCCAAGGCTCGGCGTAGAATGGAGCTTCTCCGTATTCGTGGAGCACCTGATTGAAGAAGCGCTGGGACGCAGCATGATCCTCTTCCCACCATGCGCGGATTCCACCCATATCGTGGGTTGAGGTGGTGCAGACTGAGAAATAAGGATAATGCCAGGTGTCGCCGAACTCCGATTTGGGGTCTTTGGGCATACGCTGGATTTCAAGCGAAAGAATTTCGAGATTGTGCATCACGGGAGGTACGCAGTCAGGAATCATACCGAGATCCTCAGCGCAGGCGAGCATCGACGTCGCGTCGAGCAGGGGCGGAAGTTTCCACATTGCCTTGCCATACCAGAAATCATTGTGACGATGATAGAAGAAATCGGTATAGAGGCGGTTGAAGTTCCATTTCTCATAGTCGGTCAGGATCCGATACTGGTAAGTATACTGGGCCGCGATACGCGGATGATAGTGACCTTTCTTATAAGGATCTTCAATAAACAGAACGTCATCAAGAATACCGAGAAGAGCGCTGCGGAACTTCTCATTCTTTTCATCGTTGATCTGAGAATCGAAATATTCCTCGACTTTCTGCTGAGTGTTGACAAATTCTTTCAGGCAATAGCGGTCGCCTCCGATTCGGTCAAGGAATCGCTCACGGGCCTCATCCGTATCATCGCCGAAGAAATCATGAAGCATCCAGTCGAGAATGAGCGGATTAGATTGCAAATCGGCATTGATCCAGAAGTCGTAATCATTTCTGAGCTCTTCAGGAGAGAACGGGAGGGCGGGATTGAAATATCCGAGGAGACCATGGACAGCCGATAGAGGAATCTGCCAGATGCGGAAGAAACCAAGAATATGGTCGATTCGGTAAGCATCGAAATATTCCGACATCTTGCGGAATCTGTCTTTCCACCACTGGAAGCCATCTTCAGCCATTTTGTCCCAGTTGTAGGTCGGGAAACCCCAGTTCTGACCGAGCACGGAGAAATCATCCGGGGGAGCGCCGGCCTGACAATCCATGTTAAAGAGACGAGGATCAGTCCAGGCGTCAACACTGAAACGGCTAATTCCGATAGGAATATCGCCTTTGATGACAACATCGTTAGCGTGGGCATAGTCGCGAACCTCACGGAGCTGACGGTCGAGGTGGAATTGAAGGAAATAATAGTAGTCCACGGCCGAACGGTTGGCAGCAATAAATCCGTCAACGCGACCGGCATCGTAGGATGAATATTCCCCCCAGAGGTTATTGTCGGGAGTGTTGTTTACATCGCGGAGCACGCTCCAAGCGGCATAGGGACGCAGCCAATAGTCGTTATGGTCGACAAAAGCCTTATATTCATCCGATTTTTCGAGTTTGCCGAACTCCTGGGCGAAAAGTTCGCGGAGATACTCGTGCTTCGCGTTATTTACGCGTTCGTAGTCAATTTCCGGAAGAGCGTTAAGCTCAGTCTGCAATCCGCGGAAATATTCCATTCGGGCCTCATCTTTAAGGATTCCGCAGTCTTCGAGACGAAGGTACATAGGATGAAGCGCGAAAATAGAATTTGATTTATAAGGATAGGAGTCCACCCATGTTCCGGTCATGGTCGTGTCGTTGATAGGCAGAATCTGAAGCACATTCTGTCCGGTGAGCTTGCACCAGTCGACCATTTTCTTGATATCTATGAAATCGCCGATACCGAAATCCTCTTCCGAACGGATTGAGAACACTGGAATCGCTGTACCGGCCCCTTTCCAGGCCTCCAGAGGATTAGCGAAACGGATTCCATCGATGACAATCTGCTCGGTCGGAGTCTGACGCACCACACCGAAGATTCGATTGTTCATTGCCTCCCAGCCACGCACACGGCCGTCGGGGCCAAGCACGACGAATTTATATTCGAAGGGAGGACGGAGATGACTGAGCGGAATATTGATTTCCCATTCGGGGAAGTGAGCATCATTCATTCTGAGGGCGAGCGCGGGATCCCAATTTCCGAGAGCTTCGCCTTCGCCGCAGACGGCCAAACATTCATCGGGGGCAATCATCGGAGCCTCTATGCGAATGTTAAGAGAGCCCGGGAGCGAGGGGAGTTCAGGATCGCGTTTCGGACGACGGAGCATACCGTCGACAAAAGCAGAAGAATAGAAGGGCTTGTCAGCGGGCATATTATGCCAGGAGTCGAAGATCGTTACGAGGTCAATACCGTCGCCTCCGACAAACCTATGGGCTTTTCCCCATTCAAAACGCCATTCGCGTTCGGGAGCCTTGACAATAAACCAGTAATTGAAATTTCCGGGATTACCTTCCGTTTCAAGCGTGAACTGCCACATATCCGGGCTTGTGAGAGTCATCTCGCAAGCCTTATGAGGGTCGCCGGCTCCAAGCAGAGGATGGTCGCCACAGATGTAGAGCGACTCTCCCCAGTTGGTATGGTAATTGATATTAAATGTAATTTTCATGAGTTTAATATGTTGGTTTCAGATTATTTCAGGTTATGATCTCAACCGCATTTTGATGTGCCGCAGGTTGTACATATCAGGCAACCTTCCTGATAGACGAGGGTCTCGGCCCCGCAGTTGGGACATTTTTGCCCGGTGGCCACCGTGCCGTTGGTCATATATTTCTTCAGCGCTCGCTCGACACCCATCTTCCAGGTATTGATATTCGTGGAGTCGAGATCAAGGCCTCCCACAAGTTTAAGGACCTGATCAATCGGCATTCCGTAACGCAACACGCCGGATATCAGCTTGGCATAGTTCCAGAATTCGGGGTTGAACTTCTCGGAGAGACCTTCGATTGTTGTCTTATATCCCCTCTTGTTGATAAACTGGAAGTCGTAGCGTTTGTTGCCGTTTTCATCAAAAGCCTTGATAATCTTACCGCGAGTCACGCTCTTCGGACAGAATATACCATCTTCATCGTCGGCGAGACCGGTAAAGATTTCATAAGGCTTGTTGTCGACGAGGCCGACAAAAGCAATCCATTTCTCCTTATTATTCTGGAATCGGACGACGTCGGCTTCAAGTTCCATGGGACGTTTGCTGATATGGGCGGGATTTGCCATATAGGGAGTCACGGAAGGAGCCGGCGCAGATTTTTTCACGGATTCCATTACATTGTTGCGAGAG
>CAMWRW010000026.1 GCA_947176755.1 uncultured Porphyromonadaceae bacterium | reverse complement strand
CGGGGGAGGAGTCTGCGCGCGGGCCGGGTCGAAGTTCAGTCCGAGGGTCTTCGCCCAGGCTGCTTCCGTGGAGAAATCTTCGGGGAAAGCGTCGACAAGTTCCCGGGGTCCGAACGTTTCGGAAAGAGTGACGACACGGTCGGGGAAACGTTCCGCGATTTCCTCGGGGAGGGGCGTATAGAAATCATCGAGGGCGATAATGTCGACTCCGGCGTCATCGAGGGCGGCGATCAGTTCTGCCGGCTTGTCGCGCCATTCCTCGGGGAGAGCCGAGGCAGCCTGAATTCCGAGGGATGCGTAGACCGGGAGGGCTTCCGCATCCGGGCGGTCGCTCAGAAGGAGGACAACGTTAAAGCGGGCCCCGCTGTTAAAGATGCGGGCTAATTCGAGCCCCCGGACGCCGTCGCCGGAGGTGAGGATGGCGATTTTCTTCATATCATTCGTGAATAAAAGGAGGATCAGACCTGCTGCATGTCGACGAGGTGTTTGTAGAGTCCGCCGCGGGCGATGAGTTCCTCATGAGTGCCTTGTTCGGCAATCTTTCCGTCGCGGAGCACGCATATCTTGTCGGCGTTTATGATCGTGGAGAGCCGATGGGCGATCACGATCGTGGTCCGGTCTTTCATCAATTTTTCAAGGGCTTCCTGCACGAGACGTTCGCTCTCCGTGTCGAGAGCGGAGGTCGCTTCGTCAAGGATAAGGAGAGCGGGGTTCTTGAGGATTGCGCGGGCGATGCTGATGCGCTGGCGCTGGCCTCCGGAGAGACGGCAGCCGCGGTCGCCGATCATGGTGTCGTAGCCATTTTCAGTGGCCATGATAAAGTCGTGGGCGTTGGCGATGCGGGCCGCTTCCTCCACTTTCTCGCGGGTTGCCCCTTTTGTGCCGAAGGCAATGTTGTTGAATATGGTGTCGTTGAAGAGGATAGCCTCCTGATTGACGTTGCCCATGAGCCCGCGGAGGTCTTTGACCCGGAGGTCTTTCACGTTTATGCCGTCGATAAGCACTTCCCCCCTGTCGACATCCCAGAAGCGGGGGAGGAGGTCGACGAGCGTCGACTTGCCGCTTCCCGACTGGCCGACAATGGCGACAGTCTCGCCGGGACGGACTTCGAGATTGATATGGCTGAGCACATCGCGACCGTCGCCGTCGGGATAAGCGAAAGAGAGGTCGCGGAGCAGGACGCTGCATTTTCCGTCAGCGGCCTCGGGCAACTCGCGGGGATTCTCGGGGTCATGAATGGGGTTTTCGGCATCGAGAATCATATCGATGCGTTCCTTGGCCGCCATACCCTTGCGGATAGTGTAGGCAACCTTCGAGAGCTCCTTGGCGGGGTTGATCATCGAGTAGAACATCACCATGTAATAGATGAAGGATGCGGCGTCGATGTCCGAGCGTCCGTTGAGAATCAGGGAGCCGCCGAACCAGAGGATAATTCCGACGGCGGCCGTGCCGAGAAATTCGCTCATAGGATGGGCGAGGGCCGTGCGCCGTCCGACGGAGTTATTGATGCGGTAGAGATCCTGAGTCTGGGTCGCAAACCGACTCTCCATCAACTTCTCGGCGTTGAAGGCCTTGATAATTCGCAGACCGCCGATTGTCTCCTCCGTGTTGGAGAGGATATCGCCCCATTTGTTCTGGGCGGCGAGACTCTTGGCTTTCAGTTTCTTGCCCACTCGCCCCATCACGAGGCCGACCACGGGAAGCATGACAAAGACGAAGATGGTCAGTTTCCAGCTGATGACAATCATCATCCCCAGACATCCGATAATCATTATGGGATATTTTACGAGGGAGAACAGCGACGCCATAACCGATTGCTGGACCTCCTGGACATCGCCCGACAGACGGGCCATAATGTCGCCCTTGCGTTCGGATGTGAAGAATCCGATCGGGAGAGAGACAATCTTATCGTACATCTCGCGGCGGATATCGCGGACAACGCCGTTCTGAAGGGGGAGTGTGAAGAACTCGGAGAAGTAGGCCGTGAGGACCTTCAACACGGTCATGACTACGAGCATGATGCAGAGCAGGCCGAGAGTCATGGAGGCTCCGCGCGAATGGATCATTTGGGAGACATACCAATAAAAATCGTTGAAGGCCACTTCCTTGAATGATGCCGAACCCCATTCCATGTAATGATACTCTGTCGTGTCGAGGCCGAAGAGCATCTGGAGGATAGGCATGATGAAGGCGAAGGAGAAGAGGGTGAAGAAGGTGGTCAGCAAATTGAATATAATGCTGAGCCCGATGTTCGATTTGTATTTTGCCGCGTATTTACGCAGGAAAAGGAAAAGATCTTTCAAGGTTAAGGTTAGGGAATTATGAAATTGGGATTATGAATTCGGAATGAGGAATCGAGGGTCGGATTCAACCGAGGTCGGGACCTTGGAATCCGGCCTTCACTTCCCGGCGGAGAGCCGGACGGACAACCCATCGCTGGACGCAGTAAGCGACTATCCACCAGAAAATGGTCAGAATCCAGAGATTGATATAGTCGTTGCTGACTTGAGCAAGCGAAGAGCCGTTGGCGTTCATCTTAACGAAACCTTCGACCCCCCAGGTTGCGGGGCAAAGCGCGCTGAGAGTCTTCCAGGGCTGGGGCATGGCGTAAATCGGCCAGATGAGCCCGGAAAGGAAGAGGAAGATAAGGGAGGTGACAACCCAGTTGACGAACACGGCCTCGCGTTCCGTGACGAAAGCCTGGAATGAGAAACCGAGACCGACAGAGGCCAGGAAGAGAGGGAGAATGAGAGCCACTTCTTCAAGCGTGTTTCCCGCCATGGGGAAGCTGAAAATCAGGGGCACATAATGAATCATGAAGAAGATGGGGAGGGCAAGGATCGTGAGATAGCAGAGCGCCTGGCCGAGCATTGTGGCCAAGATAGAACGGGCCATATTGTCGGAATTGTAGCCCGTGAGACGACGGCGTTCGCGTTTGGCGCCCCCTGCCATTCCGCAGGCGAGGATGATGCACTGCTGGAGGATGAGGATGATAACGCCGGGCATGATGAATGTGTCGAAGCCCCCCCGGATGTTTCCCATATTGATGTTTTCGATGTCGAGGAGATCTCCCGAGACGACAGTCTCGGCGAGAGGCGCGACTTCATCAATCTTCTGCGTGAGGAGTTCGGAACCCATCGAGGTCATGACGTTGGTGGCGGCCACCAGGAAGCCGCGATAACGGAGGAGGAGAGTCATGTCGCAGTAGAGGACGGCGGGAGCTGTTTCTCCGCGGCCGACCTTCTTCTCCATTCCTTCGGGAATCTCGAGGATGGCGAAACAGTCTTTCCCGGCCATTGCCCGCCGGGCCTCATCGAGGTTGGCGGCATAACCCTTGACCCAGGCCTGGTCGCAGGCGTTGAAATTGCGGACGAGTTCGCGGCTGAGCGGAGTCCGGTCGTTGTCGACGACAACAACCGCCACTTCCTTCACGAGCTCCGGATTATATATCAGCGAGTAGATGATCGGATAGACGAGCGGAAGGAAGGAGAAGAAGAGGATAATGCCCGCATCGCTGATCACGAGCCGGAACTCGCGGCAGTAAACATCGAAAAGACCGAGTATGAAGTTTTTGAGACGTTTGATCATTTGAGAGGGAGCTTATCAATCAGGGCACGTAGACAGCTTCGCGGAATTCACGACGAATGCGGTACATGTCGGTGAAAGGAATGATCATATAGACGATATAGGCCGCAAACCAGACGCGGGCGTAGTAGACCGGGTTCCCGTTGAGGGCTATATCGGAATAGATCAAGAAGTTGTAGCGGACAGGGGTTAGCCATGCAAGGGGAGAGATGGCCGTATACATCGACTCTTCGGGGAAGGAGAATGCGGCCAGGGAGAAAGTGAGGATTCCGAGCAGGGCGCTTGCCGACAAGGAGAGACGTAGGTTGGGGAGGAGACCGAAGATAAAGAGAGCCATTCCCTGGCAGGCGAGCACGAACATAAGCTCGGAGAGAATGATCCATCCCCAGGAGCCTTGCATCGTGTAATGGTTATACTTGAAGAGCCAGACGGCCATGAAAAGGGCCAGCACCATCCAGATGATTGTCTGGGGAAGCAGCTTGGCGAAGAGAGCCTTCACGATAGAACCGTCGGCCATCCGGAGGAGACGACGCGAAGTCGCATACTTGATTTCCTGGCCGAGGGAGAACACGGTCATCAGGAGAATCATGAGCTGGAGGGCGCAGGGAATGAAAGAATTGGCGAGGTAAATGCCATAGTTGAGAGTCGGGTTTCCTATTCCGCGACTCTGGATATTGATAGGTTGAAGAAGGGGAGAGGCCGTCTGAGGGTCGACACCGACCGACTGGACCACATCGACCGCGACGCCGGCTTTAGTGTAGACGGCGGTGGCTTTGAAGGTCTTGAAGAGGAGTGAGGCCGGGACGAAGAAAGTCGTGTTGGTATAGAACGAAATGCTCGGGGATCGACCTGCGAGCAGGTCGGCCTGGAACTCCTCGGGGATCAGGAAGAAACCGTAGATTTCACCACGCTGCATGGCATGGCGGGCTTCCGTGTAACTCTGAGGAGTCTGAGCGATCTCGACCATCTGCATCCCGCCGAGCATCTGGGTGATCTGTCGCGAGAGCTGCGTGCCGTCGCGGTCGACGATAGCGGCGGGAATGCGGGTTGGAAGCCCCTCGTCCATCATCGAGGGGAAGAAAAGGAAGAGGAAAAGCGGGAGCCCGAGAAACCCTATCCACATCAGAGGACGGCGCACGATCTGAATCACGGAACGCAGGAAAATTGCGCGAAATCCGCGATCGAGCGAGACCTTCCGGAAGGAGGGATTGTTGGGAGCGTTCAGAGCCATCGGCGCTTACTTCTTATCATTAGAATCATTCTTATCCTTGACACCGAGATATATCACGGACATTCCGGGACGGAAATTCTCGATTTTCTTGGATGAACGGGCTTTGATCTGGAATGTGCGGGCGTCATAGTCGCCCGTGGCCTTCGTGGCCTGCCAATTGGCGTAAGTTCCGAGGTCTTTGATATAGAACACGGTCATCTCCTCCTCGCGGTCGAGAGCCGGGATGCGGACACGGAGGACACTTCCGAGCGTGATATCCTTCAGGATGTTCTCACGCACGTTGAACACGGCCCAATGGTCGTCTTTCTGGAGCGACATGATGGGGGCGCCGGTGGCGACAAGTTCGCTGACATTGGGATAAATGACCGTGATTTCACCGTCGGCGGGAGCGACGAGATATTGGTCTTCAAGGAGCGCGTCGACCTTCTTGACGCCGGACTTGGCGACGGTGACCATCGAGTTTGCAACCGTGCGGTCTTCGGCCTGAGGTCCGGCCTTTGCGAGCTCGTAGTTGCTGCGGGCAGCATCCTCTCCGGCCTTGGTCGCTTCCCAGGCGGCTTTTGCCTCATCGCGTTTTTGCTCGCTCACGACCCCTTTCTGGAAGAGGTTCTCCATGCGGCGGTAGGTCTTTTCGGCAATTCCGGAGGCAGCCTGAGCCTGTTTCCAGAGGTCGAGAGCGCTCTGGATTATCTGGGAGCGGGTTCCGGCATCAACCTTTTTCTCGGTTGCGCGGGCCACCTGTTCCATGGCCTCGGCCTCCGACATCTGGGCGTCGACGATTGTAGAGACAATATGCACGAGTGTGTCGCCCGCCTTGACATGATCCCCTTCCTCGACATAGATAGCCTCAACGCGGCCGGGGAGCTTTCCGGAGACGCGGATTTCAGTCGCTTCTCCCTGACCCTGAATTGTGTCGGGTCCCTGTTTGATTGTGAGGAATCCGAAGAGGGCCAGACCGAGGAGGACCAGAAGAATGATCACGATGGTCGTGATGAGCATCCGGTCTTTGTGGGAGACGGCAGTGGGATCTTGAGCTCCGATAGCGTTGGAGTCGGTGGAAGGAGAGATATTTTCTTTATTGTTACTCATGATGGAATATGGATTTCAAATTTAACGGGAATCAGTAGTTTAGCGTGCCGAGCACTTTGCGCAGATATACTTCACAGAGACGGATGCCGATTTCGGCGTCTATCTCCTCGGAGTGGGCTTGGAGCCAGGCCGTCTGGGCGAGGATGACATCGTTGGTGGTCAGCACTCCTTCAGAGAAGCCGATTTCGGCGTTACGCAGATTTTCGCGGGCGGAAATCTGGTTATTGACAGTCATTTCGTAGGTTTTGTAGGCCTCGTCAAACTGAAAGCGGGCCTGCGTGACCTGCAGGTCGACCTTTTCCTCAAGGTCTTCGAGCAGGATGCGTTGGGCGTTAGTCGCGCTCTTGGCGGCGCGGTAGTGGTTATAGTTCTGTCCCCAATGCCAAATCGGAATTGTGAGGGCGGCGCCTATCGTGAATCCGCCGCCGACTTTTTTGGAGAAGCCGTTGTTGAGGTTCGGGGTCGAGAATTCGTAAGCTCCGACAACGCCGAGTTTGGGGAGCATCGAGCCTCTTGTGAGACGTTCGCGACCTTCGAGAAGATTTATTCCCTGACGGAGCACTTCAAGATCGGAGCGGCGGGCATAGACCTCGTTCATTTCGGGGATGTGAGGAGTTGTCCGGATTTTGGCGCCGGAGAGACTTTCGTCGGTAAGAGTGAAGTCGCCGCGCAGGGGCATCCCGCAAATCTGGGCGAGAGCCATTCTCGAGAGAGTGAGGCCGTTCTGGACCTTGGTCTGCATTATGCGGGCTTCGTTGAGTTTGACTTCGACGGTGAGCAGGTCGCTGCGAGTTGCGACTCCTTCGTCGAGCATGGCCTTTACAGAATTGTGGAGAGAGTCGACGAGTCTTACGAATGAATCGGCGAGACGTTCCTTGGCTTTAAGCGACACGACCTGCCAGTAGGCCTGGTCAACGCCGAAGATGACATCTTGGACGACTTGATCGCGCGCCGCCTTGGCACCGGCCTCGGCATATTTGGCGATATCGTTGAGGGCCTTGATCATTCCTCCCATGAAAACAGGCTGGGTGAGGGTGACCGCGCCGGCGAAGATGTTGTGGGTGTCGAAGCTCATGGCCTCCTTCGGAATAACGGCGACTTCCGTCGGGATATATCCTCCGCCGTCGGGGTTAAGGATAGGATTTCCGGAGGGGTCGGTAAGAATGTTCCATTCAAACTTGCCGGTGCCCGGGTTGAAGGACATCGTCGGGAGTTTGGCGTCTTCGCTGAGCAGGTTGATCGACCGCTGGTTGTAGAGGTAGGTGGCTGAGGCATCGATACCCGGGAGATAGGCCGCTTTAGCAGCCTTGCGGTCGTAGCCGGTGCCGCGGATAGCTTCCTCGGCCATTCGGACAGTTTTGTTGTTGGCCAGCGCCATGTTGCGGCAGGAATCGAGTGAGATGGTCTGCGCGGATGAGGCGCATGCTGCAGAGAGAATCGCCGTCATCAGGGCCACTCGGCCTAATTTGTTCGCTGTCATGGGATTCATTTAATAAAGAAGAGTGGAGGCTTGATTGTCTCCGATTATGGAATCGGTCGGGCCGTTCGAGTTATAACTGTAATTAATTACAAAATTAGTAAGTTTTTTGTTTAATTTGCCTGCTGAATTAAAAAAATCGCACGTGAGCCCGGACATTGCGTGGCTCGTTGCGTGGCGATGTTTTCAGGGGCCGGCCTCCTGTCGGCCTTCCATTACTTAATTAATTAAGTATGTGTTCGAAATTATTTAATGCATCGCCTCATAAATTCTGAGGTGAACTTTAGAATCCGGCTTCAGTTGCTATGGAACCCCATAACGCCTTCAGCCGAATCCAAAATTTCATCCACATACTTCATAATCCGATACGATAAATAAATTTGTACACATACTTATGATGAAAGAAATTGATAAAACTCCGAATCGGAGCGGAGAGGTGGTGGCGCTCGGACGTCTCGGTTTTCCGGTAATGCTTACGCAGGTCGGAGTTATCGCTGTCGGATTCGCAGACACGATGATGGTCGGTCATTACGGGGTCAACGAGCTTGCGGCGGCGGCTTTCGTTAATTCTGTTTTCCTGATTCCGCTGGTGATGTTGATGGGGCTCGCCTCCGGACTGACCCCGCTTGTCGGCGCGCTCCACGGGCGGGGCGAGAGCGGCGAGGTCGGACGTGTAGCCCGCGGCGGAATGGAGATCAACCTGTTTGTCGGATTTCTCCTGACAATCATCATGGGGAGCATCTATTTCTTCCTCGACCGGTTTGGTCAGCCCGTTGAGCTGCTGCCTCTTATCCGGGAATATTATCTGATAATCCTCTGCACGGTGATACCGATGTCGATGTTCAATGCTTTGCAGCAGACGGCCAACGGCGTGACGGATACGGCCACACCGATGTGGATGATACTTATAGCAGTGGTGATAAACATCGCGGGGAACAGGGCTCTCATTTACGGAGTGTGGGGATTTCCGGAGCTTGGTCTTGCCGGGGCCGGACTGGCCACTTTAACGGCTCGGCTGACATCGCTTGCAGGTATGCTTCTCGTGTTTTTCTTCCGGAAAAGTTATCATCCGTACGCCGAAGGTTTCCGTCGCGGAAAAGGCCTCGGGAAAATACGGTGGCAAGTATGGGTGACGTCATATCCGGTGATGGTGCAGAGCGGAGTGGAGTGTTCGCTGTGGTCGGTAGGGGCTGTGGTGTGCGGCTGGTTTGGAGCTGTGCAGCTGGCCGCTTATCAGGTCATGAACACGATAGGTCAGCTCGGGTTTATGATATTCATGAGCATAGGGGTGGCTATTGCGGTGCGAGTTGCCAACTACACGGGGCGCGGAGATATGCCCGGAGTGGTAAGAGCCGCGTATGCCGGGCTGAAAATCAACCTTGTCCTGGCCACGGCTGCGGGAGCGATCTTCATATTCGGCGGGCGACGCCTTCTTGAACTTTTCACACCCGACAGGATGGTTGTCGAGTCGGCCGTGTCGCTTATTCTTCCGCTGATGCTTTACCAATATCTTGATGCGACCCAACTCACCTTTTGCAATGCGATCCGCGGCACGGCAAGGGTTAAACCATTGCTCTGGATCGGTTTGGGGAGTTACATAGCGGTGGGGATACCGTTGGCATTGTTGTTGGGGCAGGTTGCGGGGCTCGGAAACGTAGGGGTTTATTACAGTTTCGATATCGCCCTGTTGGTTGCGGCCGTGTCTGCCACCTGCGTATTTCTATGGCAGATACGCCATCCGATTGCAGAATAAATGGGAAAAAATCGCTAAATTTGCGACATGGTGAAGAAAAAACGTACAGTGTTGTCTCTCCTTGTGGCGATTTTTGCCGTGGGAATAGCGATAGCGTCCGTGATGCGTCTTGATGCGCCGGGGCTTGCACGGATCGGTTCATACAAGGGAGAGGCTCTCTATTATCTTCCCCCTACGGCCGACACGCTGCGCGTGTCGATGCCGTGTGATTCATTCAATCAGGTGTTTATCGGCGACCGTCGGGTTGCTTTCAACTCCGGAGGAGTTTGGAAAAGCTATACCATCCGGATTGACAGCGCGCAGGTGTGTGACGGTGCAATCCATCAGATGCGCCTGCGGCGCCAGACCAACAATTTGGCATATTGCTATGTGACCTCCTATCCTTACGGGGAGTCGGAACTCTTATATTCCTATCTGTCGGGCCAGAAAATAGCTGTAGTCGACGGCTTCACTTACGGCGACGCCTCCCGGCTGGTTATTCCCGACACGGTGGAGACACGTTTAGGGGAGCATCTGCCGGTAGGGGTTGTCAGCGACTCCGCGTTCGTAGGTGCCGGGACACGCCGTGAAATCCACATTCCGCCGACTGTCACATGGATTGGACGGAATGCGTTCAGCGACCTTGACGGAGTGGAATTGATAGAGGTTGACTCGCGGCTTCTCACGATGTGCGGAGCCGAGGGGGAGCCGGCGTTCCCGTCCGGGACCAAGGCGCTTATTTTGGGGCAGGGGATGGAGAGGATTCCCGATTACGCGTTCTCGAATCTGACTGAAATCGAGAGTCTGACCATTCCGGAGAGCGTAACGACAATCGGGGAGGGATCCTTTCGCGACTGCACCTCGCTTAAACGACTCGAACTTAACGCTAAACGGCTCGCCGCGTGCGGCGCGTTCCGGAATCCCGCTTTCCCGTCGGGGCTGACCGAGGTGGCGTTCGGCGACAGCGTCCGGCTGCTTCCGGATTATGCGTTCAAGGATTGTTCGACGTTGTCGACCGTTGCCTTGCCCGACAGTCTCGAACTGCTCGGCGAGTTTGCGCTTTCAGGCTGCCGGGGGCTCGATCGGCTCCAAATCGGCCCGCGCATCAGGCAGATTCCTTACGGGGCGCTTCAGTCGACCCAATTGCGAACGCTCGTGGTCGGAGCGGGTGTCGACACGATAAAAAGCCAGTATGCCGACCGGAACCCACTGAAAATCATCTGGCTTGGCGAGAAATTGCCCGTCGGGGGAATCGAACTCGGGCGGGATGCGAAAATCAACTATGTCACGCCTGGGTTCGAGGGCGCCGGAATGCTTCCCTCGACTGCCGAGGCGGCCGGGCTCAACGGGATGTGGAGAGAGGATGGAATATGGTTTCTCAAGGTCGACGACTCGACGGCAATGGCTCTCGACAGCGACTATGACCCGGAAATATGCGAACTTCTGATTCCCGAGACAGTCGAAAGGGAGGAGCGGACATATCGCGTGACCTCTACAGGGCGCTATGCCTTTGCGGGGAATACCCGGATTGAGAGTGTGATATTCGGAAAGGAATGTAAAGTCGGCGATTATGCCTTCAGCGGACTGACCGGCCTTCGGGAACTCAGACTTGAGAACGTCGCTCTTGCAGGAAAAGGGTTATTTTCCGATTGCACGTCTCTGGAGAGAGTCGCACTCGGAGAGGCCATTACTGAGTTGGGAAGCGGTATTTTCGGGGGCTGCAGGGAGTTGCGTAAAGTGACGCTGGGCGAGGATATGGCCCGGATAGGAGAGCAAGTGTTCAGTGGCTGTGTCAGCCTGAAACTTGTCGAGTCACTTGCAGGGATGCCTCCGGCCGTGACCGACGACTCCTTTGCCGGCTTCGATCAGCGACGTTGCACGCTGGAAGTCGGGGAAGATAAAGTCGAACTATACCGGGCGGCAGAGGGCTGGAAAGAATTTCGCGTGGCCGCCGTCGGAATCGGAGAAATCCGCGACAACCAAGAAAGGGAAGTGTGGATGGAGAACGGCGCACTGCGGTTTGCCGACGGAGTGGAGTCGGGAACAGTCTATTCCGCCGACGGCCGCTTGATAGCCGACGGGTCGACAAGCCGTCTCGAAGAGCTTAGTTTCGACAGGGGGACAACAATCATAGTCCGCGTTACGGATAAAAAACGCAACGTCAGGGCATACGAATTCCTGAGAATGTGAATCCGCAAATAAAGATAGCGACTTAAGCGATTGAGCAAAAGTAAAAACGCGCACAAATAAATTAAAAACCAAGAAAAACAAAATGAAAAAGCAGATTGCAACGGCAGCCGCACCGGCCGCCATCGGCCCCTACAGCCAGGCCATCAAGACAGGAAATCTCGTGTTTGTGTCGGGACAGCTCCCGATCGACGCCGCCACGGGCGAAATGCCTGCCGAGATCAAGGCACAGACCCGTCAGAGCCTCGAGAACGTGAAGGCCATCCTCGCGGAGGCCGGCACGAGCCTTGAGAATGTGGTAAAGACGACAGTATTCCTCGCCGACATGGGTCTATTCGGCGCGATGAACGAAGTCTATGCCGAATATTTCGCACAGCCCTATCCGGCCCGCTGCGCCTTCGCAGTAAAAGAGCTTCCGAAGCAGGCTCTTGTCGAGATCGAAGTAATCGCAGCCTGCTGATAAGGACGCGACATCAAATAAAAAAAGGAAGCGCACGCTTCCTTTTTTTATTTGGCTGTATGATATCTATTTATCATGTGGTCGGAGGGCTCAGTCGCGTTTGAGATTGCGGTAGGAGGTCATGAAGAGGGTGAACTGGCGGTAGCCGATGACAAGGCCGATGATTACACCTATGATCATGGATGTGATCATCAATTGGTCGGAAATAAATGGTTTTGCGAAGATGCAGACCATAGCGATTGCAAAGGGAATCAGGAGAATCATCGACTGGAGATGACGTTTGCGGTAATACATCGCCTTATCGGCCACCTCGCTTACGGTCATCGTGTAGCAGTCGATTGAAGAGACACCCTTGTATAGCCACCAGTCGATCGACGAGCAGAGACCGAAGTAAATTGCGGCGCTTACGGCTACGACATATCTCCATGACCCCATGATCTCTCCGGCGTGGGAGAGGGGCCAGAGAAGACCCATCACAATCATCATGCTGAGCCCCATAATTGAGAATCGGCGGTAGCGTGCGGCCAATTCATCGAGGGATGTCATTTTCCGCGAACGATAGATATCTTCAAGAGAGTCGGCTGAGGGGCGATAAGCTCTGCCGGCGGCTTCGCGCCATGTTTGGCGAATTTCATTGTTATCCATAACTTTTATTCCTTTTGTGCCTGATTGGATAGGCGTTTTTTAATTCTGTTGATTCTGACGGCTACATTAGCCCGTGAGAGTCCTGTGAGTTCGGCGATGGTTTCGTAGGGTTGATCGTCGAGCCAGAGGGTTATGACAGCTTTGTCAATCTCGGAGAGTTCCGAAATCCGGGCGTGTAGCCATTCTATTCTTTCGCGCGATTCGGAAGTTTCGTCCGAGGGGTCGGCGGCCTGATCGAGGGTTACGGTGGCGGGACGGCGTGAGCGACGGCGGATGGAGGAAACCGCTGTGTTGAGGGCAACCCGGTAGATCCATGTGGAGAGTCCGGAGTCGCCGCGAAACCGAGGGAGTCCGTTCCAGATATTTATCAGGATGTCCTGACGGAGATCGGCGGCATCTTCCGGCGAGGAAGAATAGGAGAAACATACTCCCGAGATTATCCGGCCATAATCCGACGTTATCTGTCGAAACCGATGCTCGCGCGACTGCTCCGTGTCTGAGCCGGCTGTCAGCAGGCTTAGCATCCTGCGAAGCAAGAGGGGGAGTGAAGGGATTGAAATGGTCATTTTTTTTGAATCATTACGTATGGTTAGTCGCGCCGAGGGATGAAAAGTTACACGGAAATGAAATTTTTTTGAAAGAATCAGGAGTAGGGATTAGGAATTAGGAGTTAGGAATTAGGGATTAGGGATTAGGAATTAGGAGTTAGGAATTAGGGATTAGGAGTTAGGAACAAAAAAGAGAGTCAGGATAACCTGACTCTCCGGGGGATTGTTGTCTTACCAGGATTCGAACCTGGACAGACAGAACCAAAAACTGTAGTGCTACCATTACACCATAAGACAATCCTTATTGACGCAGGATTGCGGGAGCATTCCTAACGACGTTGCAAAGATAATGCAAATTTAGATTATTTGCAAATTTATAGGCTCGGTGTATGAAATTAAGACCCCAACCCACAAGAAAATATTAATGCCGGGGCGGGATATTTTCGGGAGTTTCGCCGGCTGTTGTTCCTTTTATAAGTTATAAGTTTTGAAATGTTAATCAATCACAAAGTGATTATAAAAACAATCATAAAAGTGTTTATAAAAGAGAACCCGGTCAATAAAATGCGTGACGGGTGGAATTAATAAAGAAAGCTTATGGATATGGATTCGTTATTTGACCTTACCGGGAAGGTGGCAGTCGTGACCGGGGGTGGCGACGGAATCGGCAGAGGATGTTGTGAAATCTTGGCGGCCGCGGGGGCTTCCGTAGTGGTCAGCGACCTTTCCTTGGAGAAGGCGGAGGAGGTGGCCCGCTCGATTAACTTGGCGGGAGGAAAAGCTGCGGCCGTAGAATGTAACGTGCTCCGGAAAGAGGACCTTGAAAATGTTGTGGCATTTGCGGTGAAGAGCTTTGGCACGGTAAACATACTCGTTAATAATGCCGGGATAGGAGGCGGAGGACGCGAGAACCCGTATAATATAGACCTTGCGTATGTTGAAAAGATTTATGCTATCAACGTGTTTGCTCCGTGGCAACTGTGTAAACTTGTGGCGCCCTATATGAAAGAATCGGGCTACGGGAGCATTGTCAACATAACGTCGATGAGCAGCATCAATAACAGTCCTGCCATGGCGATTTACGGCTCGTCGAAAGCGGCCTTGAATCATCTTGCATCGAATCTGGCATTCGATTATGGCCCGATGGGAATCAGAATCAACAGTGTCGGTCCGGGGGCCACACGCACGCACGCGCTGTCAACCGTGCTGACTCCCGAGATAGAGGAGCGGATGCTTGCGCACACTCCAATCAAGCGACTTGGCGAGGTTAGCGACATCGCGGGGGCGGTGCTCTACTTTGCCTCTCCGATTTCGGCATGGGTCAGTGGCCAGGTGCTGATGGTGAACGGGGGCGGAGTGCAGACCCTCGATTAAGCTGCGGTCTTAATAGCGTTCAGTCAACTGTGTTCCAAGGAGATCAGGAGGTTGTGTCTTCTGACACAGCCTCATTATATCTGAAATTTTTAATGTCTTAAAAAATTAGTTGTCGCTTTTGCGACGATTGCAGTCAGCACATAACATTTGACAATTTTCGGCAATCGTTTTTCCACCTTGACTCCAAGGTTTTATATGGTCTCCTTGCATCTCAGTAATTTCAAAGTGCTTTCCGCATTTAGGGCAGACTCCATTTTGGCGCTCATAAGCCTCTCTTTTCATATTATCTGTAAAAGAGCGGATGTTAAGTTTACGTTCATCACCGGAAAGTAAATACTCGTAAATGCCTTTTTTACTTGTTACGTCATCATCCATCATTAATCGTTTGATTTCCTCTTCAAGGACTGATGCACTATATGTATTATTCTTAAACCTGTTATAGAATAATCCCCAATCCAAGCCTTTCATTTCTCTGCGATATTTGGGGAAGATAGTCTTAATCCAAGCGATAACCAGTTGAAAATATTGCCATTCAGTATCAGCGTTTGTATCATGTTGATGTTTAGCCATATACTTTTTAATTTCATCGTCACCTCCCCCATTAGTAATCCAACTAAGGACTTTTTCAAGTATTTCCTGACGTATTGGGTTGCCGGGAACATATTCTTGTCCCAGTTTATATGCCACACAGTTTGATTTACTGAATTTTCTTTTAGCAGCGCTTAACCAGGGGCCGGGGAAGGCGGCATTTCTTAATTCTTGCTTGGTAAGTTTCTCTCCGGCTATATTGATAATCTCAAACCAATCAAGTTTTTCATCGTCTGTACCATTCTCGCAGATATAAATCTGAAGAGGATAGTTGAGGAACTGTTCTACTTGATTCTCGGAAAGATTAGTAAATGCTTTTGGAGTCCCTTTAATATTTACGAAAAACTCCCCTTCTGCATAGGAACAAATGCTAAGAGTTCTTTGTTGACCGTCAAGTAGCTCATATGTATCATCGTCGTTTTTTACCCAGTACATCACATTAAGAGGAAAACCCTTAAATATAGAGTTGATCACTTCTTCTTGTTGTTTTGGAGAATAGACAAATTCACGCTGGTATTGTGGACGAATGTTTAATTTACCACCGAAACCAACAACCCCTTCTTCTTCATTATCTTCAAAACCATCTATCAATTCACGAATTAGAATAGTTTTTGGAGATATTTTCATTTTCAGTTCAGTTTGCATTTCTTTTTTTCCTTATGATTATCCGAGCATACGTAATTTTGCCATTAATTTTACCTTCAGCATTTTTAATCATGCCTACAATTGAGGTTGCGAATAACGATTCTTGCGTATTTGCTCTTTCCGTTGACCTTTGTATCTCTTGGGTCATTGAGTAATCCTGCGACTTTTGAGTTTGATGAATATTCGCTTGTAGAGTCGTTGCCCTCCCCCCCGCAACAGGTTGACTTACACCACTTTGCGAATTCCAAAGACCATTAGAGAATCCTTTACCCTCGCTTTCGGTGGCACCATATATTTCAAATTGTTCCGGATTATATTTATCAAGGAAAGTTATAGGCACTCCCATATAACCCTCATAGTCCATTGGAATATCCGCTACACGTCCAACTTCAATAGCATCGTAATTATCGTATTTAGGATATTCTTCAGGCGAATAGGTTTTATATAAATCCAATTCTTCGTGTCGTTTCTTGTGGTCAAGATTGGTATACCAACAAATATTTCCCATACTGCGCCACTTCTGACCAGTTTCATCAACCCAATAACGGGTAGCTCGCGGTTCGTAACTGTCGGGAACGGTAAATGCCATATCTCCGGATTTGTAACCAAGCCATAGTTGATTATTGCGAATTAAGGGAAAAATTTCCTTATAGGTTATTGCATTTTGATTTCCTATGATAAGAAATTTCTTATCATACTCTATCAATTGAGCTACAAATTCTCTGAATAGAGAAAATGGAGGATTAGTTACCACTATATCAGCTTCCTTAAGTAACTCGATACACTCATCACTCCGAAAATCTCCATTTCCTGAAAGCAAAACAGGAGGATTTGATTTTAGAATTTCTTTAACATCTAATAAATCCGTTGCACCGTCGCCATTAACGTCACTTACATCAGTTAACTCTACTTTATAAGCCTTTCGTTCGGAGGTCGGTTGCTCGTCGAGATTAAAAAGATTGAGTTCTCGTCCGACAATTGAGGAACCATCGAAGCAAGTACATATTAACTTTTTTAACCCCCATGCATTGAAATTCAAAGCAAAGAATTTAAAAAAGTTGCTTTCAAAAGGATCATCACAATTGCACAACACTACTTTGCCCCTGAAATGACGCTTATAATGCTTCAACTCTTGGGCAATATCGGGCATTTGAGTATAAAACTCATCTTGTTTAGCTTTTGCAGCGGCATTTAAACTTCTATTTCCAGCCATAGAGGATGAAGATGTATATAGGAATAAATTGAATGTAAAGTTACTACAAATATTTGAGATTTAAAAGTTGAGGAGTAGAAGTCGGGTATTGATTCGGATGTTATGGGGATATCTGTTCCTATGTCTTTTCTATATTTGATATATATGATAATTTTGCAAAAATTGAAGATAAGAAAGAGAGCGTAAGAAGTGTTACGTAAAAGATATAGCGTAAAAAAAAGAAGGAGATGCCGGTGGCATCTCCTTTATGCTTTGAAATTGGGGAATGGTTATTTCTTCATTGTGAAGTGTCGGGAGGCGAGACGGTAGCCGTCGGCAAATACTTCGACAGTGTAGTCGCCCGGGGTGAGGGTCGTATTCACATCCCAGTAAATGCTTACGGGCATTTCTTCGTTGGCGTATTCAACGGCGCGTTGAGCGGTGCATTCCACGGAGCTTCCGTCAATCTTGAATGTGCCTCCGTTTCCGAGCAGAGCACCTTCCGGGGAGATAATACGCATATAGAAGGTTTTCATGCCGGCGGCAGCTGTGTTGTTGGGGCTGACCGTGAAGTTGACACCAAGCTGACGTGCCTTCGTGATGTTTTTCTCATTCTTGCCTTTCTTGTTGTAGGCATGGAAGGAGACATTGGTGATGTTGAGCTTTTTGGCAAGCTGCACGGTTTGTGTCAGCTGAGCGTTGCTTGCCGTAGCCTGAGTGACCTGAGAGGAAAGCTGCTGGTTTTTCTCCTGAACCTGAGCGATTTCCTGCTTTAGGCCGGCGTTTTCTTCTCCGAGGCGTTTGATTTCTTCCAGATAATGGCGCACGATTCCTTTAAGAGTGGAAATTTCCCCCTCGAGTTGTTTGATTTTAGCCCGGCTGGAGGCCATATCCTTATTGTGGGCCCGTTTTTCGGCATCGAGTTCCCGGATAAGCCCTTCGACTTTCATGCGGGCCTCGTTGTATTGCTGGACGAGGGAGTCGTTCTTGAGATATATCTGCTGACCTTCATACTGGTTGAAGTCGGCGTTGAGCTGATTGAACTCATTGGTGAGGAGGAGCTGGTCGTTGGCGATGGCGAGGGAGTCAGCGCGGGCCTGGGCGTCGTAGACAGCGGCCGTGTTGCGGGAATCGCTGATGATAAGCCAGATTATAAGTCCGATAAGGACAATCAGCACTCCGAGAGCGCCAAAGACAAGCATCTTGAATTTTTTCTTATCCATAATAGAGAATTGAATACGCCTGCAAAGATAATAAAAAAAGAGAAACCGATGAAACGCGTGAGCGAATCATCGGTTCGTATGACTTTCGTCTTGCTGTCCGAATGGCTAACAATTAGTTAGCGGGAGTAGCTTCAGCAGCAACAGCGACAGTAGTGTCAGCGCCGTCAACAGCCTCAACAGCAGCTACGTTTGCAGTTTCGTTGGAGTCAGCAACAACTTCTTCAACAGCAGCTACTACAGTGTCAGTGTCAGCAGTTTCAGCAGCCTTGTTGCCACCACAGCTTACCATTGCCATGCTGAAAAGAACAGCGAGGGATAAAACGATCTTTTTCATGTCTCTAAAAATTTAAAATAATAAAACAATGTTTTCGTGCTATCAAAAACGCTGCAAAGTAAGAGAATATTTTTGATTCAAACAAGTGTTTTTTAAGAATTTTTTTCGGGATGGATTTAAATCCATTGAAAGTCAATGATATGTAAAATGTTAAATTTTCTGAGGGTTACTTAGCGATGTCGCTGTGAATTTGATTTTCTGCCTTAATAGGATACAAAAAGAGCCGGGAATCCATGAGAACTCCCGGCTTTGAGGCAAGCCCGCCTGCGGGCTTGGGGTTGACTTTCGGGTTATCGGACGATGGCTTTGGCTGTTGTGTTGCCGCTGCGGACCACATAGATGCCTGCCGGGAGGTTGAAGCTGAGGTCGGAACCTTCGGCTTCGGCTACGCGGAGGCCTTCGAGAGTGTAGACAGATACGGTCGCTTCGGCGTTCACTACGCGAAGAGTTCCTTGTTCGCCGTATACGCGGAGGGCAGCTTCTTCAGTCACATCCTTAACGGAGCTGACGTTACGGTTGGTCACGACCACCATGCAGTTGGGCTGAACGGTGACAGTCTTTGCCGCAGCATCGAACGTCGGATTGGAGCCTCCGCATGCGATTGCGTTGACATAGTCATCGTTGGAGTCTGAGCGGAAGGGCACCTTCACGGTGATATTGCCCGTGACGTTGGGGTTGATCACGCAGTAAAGCTCTTTTTCGGGAGTCGTGGCGAAAATCGTGCGGCCATTGCTCCAGCCGGCGGTTGAGAGAGTGTAAGAGTTGCCTTCGGCCTCGGTGTCGAAGAGGTCGAAGTTGTTGAGACGCGTCGAGATAAGGCGGCTGTAGATGAGCATCAGGTCGTAGTTGGCGGGGTCTTCGAGGAGATTCCAGTTGACAATCTTCGGACCGGTGTTGTTGTCGCCGTTCGAGCTCTTGGTTGATTGCGCGTTACCCATTTCGGAGAACATCCATATCATGTGGGATCCGGGGACGAGAATCATCTGGGCGGCGGCGCCGGCAAGACGGCGGCAGCTCAAAGGAATGTCGCCTTTGATGCCCGCAACGCCCCATTGCTGCTGCTTGTAGGCGAGACGTTCCTCATCGTGGCTTTCAAGGTATGACACGGTGGAGCCGGCAGTGCGTCCGGCTTTGGTTGCCCACATTGGGAGAAGGCTGGCGCTTGAGGAGTAACCCATTGCGAACTGACAGCCTGCATTGTTGACGTTGAGCCAGTTGAGCTCGCCGTCCTCCGCCATTGCGTTTTCTTCTTTAGCTTCAGCAAGGTTTTCGTTGATGAAGTAAGCATCGGGGTTGACTTCGCGCATGGCGTCGTGGAGACGTTTCATGCGGTCGATGCGACTCTGGTTGTATGCGCTTGTTGCGGAGGAGGAGTTGTTCTTATAGGAGTCATTGTCGCCGAGACCTTTCACGAGGTCGAAGCGGAAACCGTCGAATTTATACTCGGAGAGCCAGAACTTGAGCATGTCTTTCCACTGCTGTTCGACAAGAGGATAGCCCTGATTCCAGTCGTTGAGCACGCTGAAGGCGTGAGGAGCCGTGGCGTTGTAGAAGGGGTTGCTTGCGATAGGATAGAGCTGATACCAGGGGTGCATCCAGTCTGACTGGTTGAAGACAACGTCAAGGATCACTGCGATTCCTTCGGCGTGGCATTTGTCGATAAACTCCTTGTAATCCTGAGGCGTACCGTAGGCCTTGTCGATTGCGAAGTAGAAGTTGGGATTATATCCCCAGGAGTTGTTTCCGTTGAATTCGTTAATCGGGAGGAGTTCGACTGCATTCACGCCGAGTTCCTTCAGATAGGGAATTTTTTCAATGGCGGCGCGCACCGTGCCGTTTCCTTTTGCCAGCCCTTCCGTGCCCGTAAAGTCGCGGAAGAGAAGCTCGTAGATAATCAGATTGTCTTTCGAAGCTCCTTTGAAGTCGGTCACTTCCCATGAATAGTCGAGCATACCCTCCTTATAGTAAGCAAGGGGGATATTGTTTGAGGGCATTTTCGCGGTGGGATATTCGGGAAGGTCGGGATAAACTTCGGAAGAGATATATTTGTCGTTGGAGGGGTCGAGCACGAGGAGTGCGTAGGGATCGCCGACATACTTGTTGCCGTCGAAGCAGAAGAAATAGGAGAACTCATCTCCGACGGTTTCGTTGGGGAGAGTGATGATGAAATGACGGAAGGGGGCTCCTTCGATCATGACATCGGTATAGTCCATTTTCTGCTTGTTGGTGTAGGCGTAGTCGTTCCACGAACCGATAAGGAGAGCGTTCTCCTTTCCGGGGGCGGCGAAACAGAAGGTGGAAGTTCCGTCGTCGTTGCGGGTGAGACCCAGCGCGGGCACTTTCGATAGGTTCAGGTTGACCGGGTTCTCGGGATAACACATTTCGATTGAGCGGGAGATTGTTCTGCCATCCGCGTTAGTGGCTGTTGCGGTGATGACATAGTCTCCCATTTCGGGGAAAGTCGTTGAGGCCTTGAGGGTCTCGACGCCGGACTCTTCACCGATCACTTTGCCGTTGACATCAATCTTGATTGTGGCGGGCATGGTGGTTGCGGCGGTGAAAGTGATGTTTTTCGAGGGGTCAGTGATGATGTTATAGATGATGCTCTTGCTCAGAGAAATCTGGAAACCGGAGTCAAGGACATCGACGAAAATGTCGGAGTCGCCTTCCCCTTTTCCTTCAAGGGAGTTGTCGGCGTTGCGGAACACGAAAGCGAGCGTTGTGATAGTCTCCTCGGGAGCGACGCCATAATATTCGCGGAGGTCGCCGATGACGAGCTTCCAAGTGTCGCCCTCCACATTGGAGAGCTCATATTTGGGAAGGTTTTCTCCCCAGGTCGGAGCATACTTCCATTCCTCGACGTTTCCGGAGGCATCCTTGACATGGACGCCCGTGTGGGCGTAGATAGGTTCGGATGCGGGATAACCCATCAGCTTTTTGTTTCCTTGATCGGCGTGATAGTAGATCACGACGTTCTGGGCATCCTCCTGCAGAGGATCGGGCTCGGTTGTGATGATCGCCTGGGCCGGGCAGATGAGGGCCGGGACGAAGAGAGCCATCAAAGTGAGAAAAAAGTTTTTCATTCAGTTATATTTAGTAAATTCAATTTTAAGGTTGAATGGGGAGAGATTAATTAGATTTTAGAGGAGAGATTTTAGATTTTTGTTCTTACGGGTTTATAGGGCGCGGAAGGGATCAGGATTCTTCGTCGGTTTCGGGGATGTAGGAGCTTTCGCGCATTGCGGCGTATTCTTCCCAGTCGGGGTCGGAGTATGCTTCGATCCGCAGAGGCATGGGATCGAGTTTCTCCAGGGCCCGGTTGAGAATTTTTCCGAAGATTGCGAGGCTTGAGGTGTAGAATACCCAGTCGCGGGAGCCGTCGCCGGTGTAGATTCCGGTCATGCAGGCGGCTTTATCTTTACGCAGTTCTTCGCGCAGTGCCTCGGTGGCACTTTCCATCAACTGAGCGTCGGCCTCGGAAGGCATTCCGTCGGGTTGCGGCTCATAGTCCCAAGTGACTTCAACGCGGAAAGGATGTTTCCCTTTTTCGCGGATTTTGTCGAGATAGTCGTGGCCCGTGACGATCACTGTTTTCCCCGAGGGGGCTTCGGCAGGGGCGGTCCACCAGCGTTCGGCCATCATCGTTTGCGGTTGTGACGCGCCGGAGCAGCCTTCCGCGGGTCGGGTTCATTGTAGAGAGGCACCTCAATTACAGGGGTTTCGAAGTAGAGACCCGGTTGGTAGCAATGGAGCTTATAGAATTTCGTGAGATCGATTTTCCGGCTTACATTCAGCGGGGATTTCACTTCGAAGGGTTTATCTTTCTTGTAAGCGATTGCCTGAAGGACGACGCGTTCAAAGTCCTTGAGGTTTTCGCGGGGAATCACAGCCAGGTCGATAAGCTCGTTCGGCCCGGCTTCTCCGCCGAACACGGTCGACCAGCCCTCGGTCTCTTCGCGGCGGAGCAGAATGAAGCGCAGGAAATAGTTGGAGTCATTGACAAGCACGGCGGTGATGTCAGACTCGAGGATGCGCTTGATGTCGGAGGGTTCGAAGGCGAGCACGATGTTGAGCGCGTCGCCATATTCCGTTTCCTCGACGGGGAGGGGCTCCGGGAGCGGCGCGGGAGCCTTTTGGCTCTTCGCGGCCGGGGCCGGTTCGGGGCGCGAGGCCGAGCGTCCCGTGTCGAAAGCCTCCTGATCAAACATCAGTTTCGCCCCCTTCTTGTCGGGGACATGCCCGGCGGGGAGGACGACCACAAGATCCGACACCTGCATGGGCGTCTCGAAGCCGGCGTCGTCGACATACGCGATTTTACCTTCGACGCGGGTCACGATTCCCCCGCCGACCTCATTAAGATAACGTACAGTATCACCTTTGCGGACCATAATTAATCCTGGTTTTGAGAGTTAACCTCCTCAGCTTCCGCGGATTCGTCGGCCTGTTCGACCTCGCGTTCGCGAAGCTCGTATGCGTCGACAATCCTTTGGACGAGAGGATGGCGGACGATGTCTTTCTTTTCATATTCAATAACGCCAATCCCCTTTACGCCTTTTAGAATCCGGAGGGCGTTGAGCAGACCGCTGCGGACCGACCGCGGGAGGTCAATCTGGGTGACGTCGCCGGTCACGACCATCTTGGAATTGACTCCGAGGCGCGTGAGGAACATCTTCATCTGGTGGGTGGTCGTGTTCTGCGCCTCGTCAAGGATAATGACCGCGTCGTTGAGCGTCCGGCCTCGCATGAAGGCAAGAGGAGCAATCTGGATCGTGTTGGAATCCATATATTCCTTGAGCTTCATCGGGGGAATCATATCCTCGAGGGCGTCGTAAAGAGGCTGGAGATAAGGGTCGATCTTATCTTTCATGTCGCCGGGGAGGAAGCCGAGTTTTTCGCCGGCCTCGACAGCGGGGCGGGAGAGTATAAGTCGGCGGCATTCCTTGTTTTTCAGGGCTCTGACAGCGAGGGCGATCGCGATGTAGGTTTTTCCCGTTCCGGCGGGGCCGAGGGCAAACGTAAGGTCGTTTTCGCCGAAGGATTTCACCATTTTAGCCTGATTGGCGTTGCGGGCGGAGATCGGGCGGCCATTCTGGCTGTAGACGATCACTCCCTCGGCGTCGAGCTTGCGGGGAGTCTCTCCGCGAACGATGTCGATGATGGCATCCTCCGTCAGACGGTTATATTTGGAGGCGTAAGCCTCGATTTCCTTGATTTTCTTTTCAAAGTCGGACGTTTCATGTTCTTCGCCGAGCACCTTGATGACATTGCCGCGTGCGGCAATCCGCAGCTTCGGGAAGAGGTTGCGGATGAGGGATATGTTAGCATTGTTGACCCCGTAGAAAGTCTGGGGGTCGATGCGATCGACAATTACGATTCTTTCAATCACGTTCTGATCTGAGAGTATTAGAGGAGGAAACGGCGTGTCATCCGACGGAGTCGGCCAGAGAGATTTGAAGCAGTTTCTGGGCTTCGACGGCAAATTCCATAGGGAGTTTGGCCATCACCTCGCGGGCGTAGCCGCCGACAATGAGAGCCACGGCTTCTTCAGCCGGGATTCCGCGTTGACGGCAGTAGAAGAGCTGTTCCTCGTTGATTTTGGATGTGGTGGCCTCATGTTCGACAGTGCTCGAATCGTTGGCCACGTTGATATAAGGGAAAGTGTGGGCGCCACAGTTGTCGCCCATCAGGAGGGAGTCGCACTGGGTGAAATTACGCGCGCCGACAGCTCCCGGGGCTACGCGGACCAGTCCGCGGTAGGAGTTTTGGGAGTGTCCGGCGGAGATGCCTTTGCTGACAATCATCGAGCGGGAGTTGCGTCCGACATGGATCATCTTTGTGCCCGTGTCGGCCTGTTGCCAATGATTGGTGAGAGCCACTGAGTAGAACTCGCCGACGCTTTCGTCTCCTTTCAGCACGCAGGAGGGATATTTCCAGGTGATTGCCGACCCGGTCTCGACCTGCGTCCAGGAGAGCTTCGAACGGTGGCCGCGACAGAGGCCGCGTTTGGTGACGAAGTTGTAGACACCGCCACGCCCCTCCGCGTCGCCGGCATACCAGTTCTGGACCGTAGAATATTTCACTTCTGCGCGGTCTTCAACAATTATTTCGACAATTGCGGCATGGAGTTGGTTTTCGTCGCGCATCGGAGCCGTGCACCCTTCGAGGTAGGAGACGTAGGCATCATCATCGGCCACGATCAGAGTGCGTTCGAACTGGCCTGTCCCGGCGGCATTGATTCTGAAATATGTGGAGAGCTCCATCGGACATCTTACCCCTTTGGGGATGTAGACAAACGAGCCGTCGGAGAAGACTGCGGAGTTCAGGGCGGCGTAGAAATTGTCGCGGTAGCTGACCACTGTTCCGAGATATTTTCTGACAAGTTCGGGATAATCCTTCACGGCCTCGGAGAAAGAGCAGAAAATGACTCCAAGCTCGGCGAGGCGTTCACGATGGGTCGTTTTAACGCTCACGGAGTCAAGGACGGCATCGACGGCTACCCCGGCGAGACGTTTCTGTTCCTCCAGGGAGATTCCGAGCTTGTTGAACGTGTCGATGAGTTCCGGATCGACCTCGTCGAGACTCTTCTTCAGTTCCTTTTTCTTCGGGGCGGCATAATAAGAAATCGCCTGAAAATCAATCGGCGGAATATTAAGATGGGCCCAATGCGGGGGTGTGAGGGTTTCCCAGTAGCGGAAAGCCTTCAGACGGAAGTCGAGGAGCCATTCAGGTTCGTTTTTCTTTTTGGAAATGAAACGAATCACGTCTTCATTGAGGCCGGGGGGAACGATCTCGGTCTCGATGTCGGATGTGAAGCCATATTTGTAGTCGGAGTCGGTGTGTTGGCGGATTATTTGCTGCGACTCGTCAAGGTTCTCTTCTTTCACGGTACAGGCGTATTAGAACATGGCGATCATATAGAAGGCCTTTTGTCCATAAATACGCAAAAGTAATAAAAAAAGTTGAAATGAAGAGGTGAATATGGTTATAAAATTCAAGTTTTAGTCTTGTTGCCGGGGCTTGGTTACCAGAAGGAATGGCCCGAACGGCGTCGGGGGGAACGGCGTGCGGATTGCGAGGCGGCGTTAGGGATGGCGACACGTCGCGGCTGATCCATGCAGTGGAAACAGATATGAAGTCCTATGGCGCGTGTCATCAGGAGGTCGTCGTGGGCGCCGGAGATTGCGCCGAAAGAGCCGTTAGGCCGACGTTCGTAAGTGAGATACTCGTCAAGACAGGTCTCGTCGCGCTCCGTGTAGAGACCTTCGCGAATCACCTTCACCAGCGTGGCGATAATCATAGGCTTTGTGGCCACATTGGTGTGGAATCCATATCTGACCGGCATCCCGCGGCGCACATCCTCTTCGGAGGCCGGACGGGCGTAGAGGTTCGGGTAGACATCGCGCAGACGGTTGAGGATGAAGGCCGACTGGTCGCCGTCGGTGTCGCGGTCCGGGTCGCGGGTCTCAAGAGTGTTGCTTTCGATTACGAGCAGGGCGTTGTCATAGAAGGCGGCTGCCAGAGCGGCCTTCCAGGCGAGAATATCAAAATCTGTGTGTCCCCGCCATTGGGCCACGACTTCAGGACCGCGTCCGGATAGCATCGGCGCCCTGTCGAAGACCACAATCACCGACCAGTCGCTTTTCACACCGCGACCGCCGACATCGACCACCGTCACATATCTGTCGGCAATCCTTTCACCCTCGGATTGGTCAGGAAGCTCCCATATTCTCCATCCTCCGGAGGGAAGCGGGGAGAAGCAGACATCGCGCAAAGCGGCGGCCCGTTGGGAGTCGGTGACTATGCGCGAAGTAAATTCGCCGGCACCGGCAACATCTATTTCGCCCCTGCGGGGGGTCTGCGAGCAACCCTCCCGCAGAGTCTCGACCCGATATCGGTCGAACACTCTCGCGCCGGAGTGGACGAAGGCTTCCACATCGTCAGAGGGATATTCGGCGGCCATCAGGGCATGGTCGGAATATTTAGAGCGCTCGGCGGCATACCAGGCGAGGGCCTCCAGCGTAGCCCCCTTCTCCCAGAGCCACCACATATAGCTGCCCGGTTGACACCGGTCGTTAGGAGCGGCCTCGCAATCCTTTTCCGCAATCAGGCGGACGGCGAGTTCGCGGGCCTCCTCGTCGGTGAGAGGCGAGGCATATTGCTCGATCTCGAACCAGGAGACAAACATGGCCTCGAATTGCGACAGACCCCGCCGGGCGGCCTCATATTCACGGTGAAAGAAATTTCCCGTGCCGTTTGCGGTCGACTCATAAACAATCATGGTCATCGGGCGGAGAAGGACTCCCGAACAGGCGGAGCGGAGTATCTGTTCGGGCGTTTTTCCAAGCGTAGCCTTCCAGATGCCCACCTCCGAACAGTGGACAAGAGAATAGTCGCCCCCTCGGCATGAGTCGGGGCGTTCGGCCGTGCCGACCTTAATCTTGCAGTTTCTTGCCGGGACGCGCATCATGGCTCCCGAACGACCTACGCCGACAGTCTTTCGGCGTCCGGACTCCTCGTCGGCTGAGGCTGAAGAAGAGTCGCGGAGCATCTCGGAAGGATAAGCGGCGATCATCCGGTCGAACATATCCTTGATTTCATCGCTTCCGACCGCCTGATGGGCGATTATCAGAGAGTTCAGGCCCTTTGAATGGACGAGTTGCAACCAGGCCATGTATATCTGGGCGCAGGTGCTTCCGCCCCATTGGCGCGCTTTGAGCAGAATAAGACGTATAGGTTTCCGGGCAATACGCATGGCTTCAAGACGTTCGACGAAACGCCGTTGCGGACGATTGAGCTTGAAGAGACGGTCTTCGCCCCCTCCCTTCGATTTGATATAGACGAAGGAGGCCGCCCAGAAAGGGAAGTCGTGAAGGGCGCGCAGGCGCGTGAATCTCTGACGGAAGCGTTCGCGGTCGCGTTGCGTGGGGAGGTGGCCGAGGCGTGCGGAAAGAAAAGAGTCAAGCGAATCGAATGATTCGATTCCGCGCAGCTCGGGGTCGTTGAGCATAGGTTCGGGAAGGAAGAGGGGGCTTTCGGCAAGTCCCTTCAGCCTGAAGCTCACGCGCCGCCCTGTCGACCCCTCACCCGATATGGGGTCAAAGGGGGAGTCGATAATATGATTCCGCCGGGAATTCTCGGAAAGTATGAGATCGACAGAGAGTTCAGAATCCATTTTTACGAGCTTTTAGGCGTTTGCTTTTGATATGTCTTGAAATAATAGTTCTGGCGGAGGCGGGAGTGAGATAAAATTCCGGGGCGGGGGAATTTACGACCTGAAAGACGGCCCTGCAAACCGGCATCCCTGGATTGGCGCGGAGAAGTTCGCGGACGCGGGTCAGAATTTCGTCATACATTTTTTTGCGCATCGGCAGCATGTCGGGGAAGGTCTTGCCGGCGAGCAACGCGCCGATCACATCTCCGGCTCTCTCTTCGCTGACCCAGAAGCGGGAACAAGGTTGCATGGGAGCAAGCGAATAGAGTTCGACAATTGATTGCGAGGCCCCTTCTGAGAGGAGGCCGATGAATGCGCGATGGAGTTCGGAGTTGCGACGCGCTGTGAATTCGATAACGGATCCCGGTTTTTTCATAAAAGCAGTGTTAGAATAATTTGGAATGAGGAGAGAGGAGAGAGGGGAGAGAGACGAGAGGTGAGAGAGGAGTTTGATTATGGTGCGAAATAATAAGGAATCGCTGCCGGAGAATGGCAGCGATTCCTTAAAATCTATTAATCTATACCAATTCTTTACTGTGGTGGTAAAGGGGGATTGGATGATTTATCGAATGACAATCTTTGCTTCGGAGGCGAGGCGGAGGGGGAAGGAGAGGGTGCGGGAGGCGGCGTTGTAGCTCCACGCGGAGGCGGGGAGG
>CAMWRW010000025.1 GCA_947176755.1 uncultured Porphyromonadaceae bacterium | reverse complement strand
TTCGCTGCGATATTGTAGAGAACGTCCATCTCAACAGATGGCAAGAACTTAATAGGGCTTGTAACGAAGCCCTCAATAAATGGAGAGCTAAACATAAAGGAGAACCCGGCTCCGATTGGACTGACCGGTTCTATATGACCGGAGACTTTGAAAATGCGTCGATAGACTACAAACCGGATTATGCAGAGGCCGGGTTTTCAAGCATGGTAAACTTCTTCTTTCCCAAACATGGTGACCTTGATGGTATTGTCTACACCTGGCAAGCATATTCGGATAGTTTACATAATCATCCTAATTGGCATCCATTCAGTTATCTCAATAATTCGTATAATCGTGATGCGGAGATGGAGAATATGATTGATTGTGGCACAACTTTACTGTTATCTCCCGGGGTGGCACAGGTGTTCTATGGCGATGAGACAGGTCGTGGCCTCAGTGATGCGAGATTCAATGTTGACAGTGATCAGGCGTTCCGATCAGATATGAATTGGAAAAATATAAATCACGAGCAACTTGAACATTTCCAAAAATTAGGAAGAATCCGCCAAGCCAATCCTGTGATTGCAACCGGAAAACAAAAAACAATAGACACCCATACATGTCTGAGATATGATGATAATAATAAGGTACTGATTCGAGTTCTGCCGAAGAATGATCAAGCCATTTCTGTTGATGGTATATTTACCGACGGAACAAAAGTCGCTGAACTTTATTCAGGTTTATCTACTATAGTCAGCAATGGGAAAGTACAGTTTCCTAAATTTGAGAATAAAATAGCAATAATAAAAGAGGTCAAATGATGCGTTCGGTACCGAGAACTTGGTTTCAAAAAGTAGAAAACGCAGGGCATCGATCTCGGAGACACTGATGATCGGGTTTTCAAACAGACTGACGCAGCCCTGAATGGAATAATTGTTGGCAGGGAGAAGATTATGGAGGAACTTATCCGGGGCGGCGACGTACTCGCATCCGAAACTGTCATCTGATCTTATCATACTCACTAACTGAGGCCGGGCAATAACCGCAATGTCGTTTTGCGACAAGGTGAACAACCGGTCATTGTATTGGAAACTTCCCGTGCCGGATTTACATATCAGATGGACAACACAGTCATAAAACGCGGGAGAGTTTATCAATTCAAACTCGTCGGAGAATAGATTAGATCATGACGATTCTTTGCCATATTGCAAAAGTACCACGTTCAGGTGATATGTGCAATTATTGATGTTTTTTGTGAAACTTTTCGGGAAGTAACACAAGATAACTTTGTGTTATAATAATAAACGAACAAAACAGAAACTATAGAGGCAATAGAATTGAAGACCGCGTAAAACTCAAGGGTCAACTCCGGGTTCATGCAGACAATCTTCATGGACGACGCAGATAAAGATTCTGTGTTTATCAGGCTTAAGGCCGGCCTGTTTCGATAGCGTTGAGAACTGCCTTATCCGAATATGCAAAAGCATTTATGAAGTTAATATCGGAATAGCGTTCCTTGAGTTCATCGTTAGGGAGAACCCGGACTGTTACGTCAGGAAGCGAGTTAAGAGCTTCCTTAGCTTTCGACAATCTTCTTGATCCCTCAAAAGCAAACGGAAGAGTTACGATCAGGGATATATTTTCAACTCCCGATGATTTAGCTGTTCTCGCAGCAATCCCGGCAACATTACCACCTGTTTCGCCACCGAGCCCGGCAAGGATATAAAGATTCTCAATCCCTTTAAATTTTTCTACCGGAAAAGAGTTGGAATCATGTTGAAGAATCAGCGTTTCATATCCTTTTTTACTCAGTTTTGAAAGATGGCAGATATCAGTATCTGCGAAGAGATATGCAGCCTCTTTAACCCAACTCGCATTGGCAATGCGCATTATCGCTTTAGCCATATTGCATCCGGCTCCGCCGATTGCAAGAATCATTGTATTATTCATAGTCGTATAGCAGATGTTTTCGCTCGCAAAGTAAATGATCAGGTGTCTCATTTTTCGATAAAGCATTCCTAAAATACATTTCTCAGACGCTTTTCAACCTTTCAGTAACCATAACCTGTATCGGGAAATGCGTCAACTCCGGCATATTTTTGCCGACATAATAAATAAACGCAATGAAAACTATACAATCACCGGAGGGCGTTGCCCTCCTTATCGAAAATATGTGGCTTAGACATAAATTCGGAATGAAACAGAGTTCTGACAACGTGTTCAATGTTGCACTTCCACCCCTGACAAAGAAAGAGATTGAAGAGATTCATCGCAGGGATTCTTAATTCCGACTTGCTGATGTATCATCGGCAATCGATTTAAAATCTTGATGGGAAATAATTAAGACTGTACCATGAAAGGATACAACTTTTTTGATAACTTTGTAGGGATAATAAGCTCTCTTTATGAATCAACTGCCGAAATATACATGGCTGATTGACACAATTCGCCGTGCGGGAAAGATTTCTCATAAGGAACTATCCGACAAATGGCAACGCCACAAGGAATTGAGTGATTGTCGTCCGCTCCCTCGCGCAACCTTCAACCGATGGAGAGAGGCTATCTATGAGCAGTTCAGTATCTTGATCGAGTGTCAGAAGAGGGATGGCTATCTATATTATATCGTTAATCCTGAAGATATTGAGGAGGATAAGCTAAGGAAATGGATGCTCGACTCCTATTCAGCGGGCAATATGATCGGGGAGCATCTGTCGTTGAAGGGTCGCATTTTGGTCGAAGAGATACCTTCAGGAAGAGATCATCTTATCCCCATCCTGGAGGCTATGAAAGAGAATCGCGTGGTATCCATCACCTATCATCCTTTCCAAAAGTCGCAAAGCTACACCTTCTCTATTGAGCCGTATTGTGTCAGACTTTTTGAAAACCGATGGTATGTTCTGGCTCATAATATCGGTTACGATGACATTCGTCTATATGCGCTTGATCGCTTCGACGACGCAGAAATAACGAGCGAGACATTCAAACTTCCAAAGGATTTTGATGCAGAGGAATACTTTTCCACGGCATACGGCGTTGTGGCAGGGACCGGCGACGGACCGGAGAAGATCATTTTGCGAGCAAATGAAAGCCATAAGCATTATCTGACTTCGTTGCCTCTTCACCACAGTCAACGCCTGATTCAAGATTTGGGAGAATATGCGGATTTTGAACTTTTTCTCGTTCCGACCTACGATTTTGTAATGAAGTTACTTCAGGTTGGATCCATGATAGAAGTGCTTGAACCGGCCCACTTACGCAAAACGATGTTGAAATGGATTTCTGAAATGTATGAACTTTATAAAAACGACTGAAAAATGATTGGGACTATTATCGGAGATATTGCAGGATCAAACTACGAGTTTGACAACACTTCAGACTATAATTTCAAAATGTTCGGAGAAGAAAGTGATTTCACAGATGACACAATTTGCACGATTGCCGTGGCCGATGCCATTCTTAATGATATGGATTATCAGACAGCGATGCGCAAATGGTGTCGCAAATATCCTCATCCTAAAGGGGAATACGGGAGTTACTTCCTGAATTGGGTGATGCGTCCGGATCCATCTCCTTACAATAGTTTTGGGAATGGCTCCGCAATGCGAGTTGCGCCCGTGGCATGGCTCTTTGACTCGGAAGAAAAGGTAAGGATTGAAGCTGAAAAGTCAGCGGAGATTACCCATAACCATCCCGAAGGCATAAAGGGGGCGATTGCCATTGCAGTTGCAATTTTCCGCATGAGAACTGCAAAAGAGAAATCTTCCGTGATCTTCGAGAATGTTGCCAAGGAGTTTTACGGCGAAAACGTCTTCAGCAAATTACCATCAAAGGGATTTTTCGATGTCACTTGTCAGGGATGTGTTCCTCTCTCTTTGTATCTTGCCTCCCATGCGAAGGACTTTGAAGATGCGATCAGACTTTCAGTGGCTTATGGAGGAGACTCCGATACAGTCGGGGCAATTGTCGGCTCTTTGGCAGAAGCACAATATACCGTACCGGACGACATGAAGCGGGTCGCGTTCAGTTATCTTCCCCCGGAGATGCGAGACGTGTATAATGATTTTGAAAATAATAGAGAAAGTCCGGCTTTGCAGTAACAGTTTTTAAGCAAGGCAACCAACTGGGTTCACCAAACTTTGAGGATTAAGTATGTGTTCGATATTATTTAATGCATCGCCTCATAAATTCTGAGGCGAACTTTAGAATCCGGCTTCAGTTGCTATGGAACCCCATAACGCCTTCAGCCGAATCCAAAATTTCATCAACATACTTCATAATCCGATACGATAAATAATTTCGTACACCTACTTATAAAATTCCGTAGAGGAGACAATGGCAGTTGATTTTATTTCAGGGAAAGACCATTATGATAAAGTCCTGGCACGAGTGGCTGCTGTAAGGAAGGCGCTCTGGATTGGGACGGCCGACATCAAAGATCTTCATGTCAAGGCCGGTTCATCAACAGAACCGTTCCTTGGTGTGCTTGCCAAGCTCCTCAAACGGGGAGTTGAAATCCGACTCATCCATGCAAAAGAACCCGGACCGGCATTTCGTGAGGATTTTGACCGATATCCGATTTTAAAAGAGGGATTGGAGCGGATGCTATGTCCTCGGGTCCATTTCAAGATGCTTATATTCGATTTTGAGTCAGCCTACATAGGTTCCGCCAACCTGACAGGAGCCGGAATAGGCATGAAAAGCAGCAATCGCCGTAACTTCGAAGCCGGAATACTTACCGATGAGGCGCCTCTTACCGATGCTGCCTGCGAGCAGTTTGACAGTGTATGGCGAGGAGAACATTGTCGACAATGCGGACGCCGCCAATACTGCGCGGACCCGATCAAATGTTAATCATGAAATTACCCTATTGCAATCCGAGATATCAATATTAACTACACTCTATCAGGCATTGGCTTTGAATAATAAAAAAGGAAAGTTTAGAGTCTATAATTTCGAGCATAACAGCTACAAAATTTCGCTTAAGTTTAGATTGTTCAACAATACAAATAACCGGTCAAAGAAATATTTAACGAAACGCGCACCTGCAAAATAGTCCTCATCAAGATTATCAGTAAAAATAGGATTTACGGTTCGTAGCGCGTTGCGATTTGAAGATTCCACAACCCATTGACATTTAACGTCCTGAACTTCCGCGCATTGTTTCTGAATGGCGGTTATAATATTATTGGATAAGTCATGTTCTTTGTGCCCTATACGACATTGCCATGTTCCTCCGGTCACAGCCCAGTCATACCAAAGATCTATGTAAAAACCGGTAGATTTATCTTCGACCTTTGTATCGAGACCTTGTGATGTGGATATGAAATTTATAACACAATAATTATGTTCCCATATCCAGCTGCCGGCAATCTGCTGATGAAGGTATTGGACGCAAAGCTCTCTCGCCTTAAATTTTGACGCTTGTTTTTGCTCAAGAAGGATGATACGCGTAGGTTGATTTTCACCCTCAGCCCACAGGTAATATTTCTGTTTCATATACTTCAGATTGTTGCCAAGCTCCTTCAAGATTGGATCATCAATCTTATTTTCTTGGTTATTCAACAGATATGAAGCCACGATACCGGCATTCTTTACACTGCTTTTACCGTTCATAAAGCTATCCCAATAGGATTCATCACTGTTTGAACCAAGCAGATTCCAGCGTGCCATCCAATTAGGACCTATATTACCACTGCCACCTTCATCATTAACAGAAATGTCGCCAAATTCCAACAATCGTTTACGCAGATTGTCATCATTTCTATAATTAAATATTTTGTCGATAAATAGACTCAAGAAGTGTTCCGGAGACAAAATACCGTGCTGCATTATCTTGATAATAAAATCATGGTTGCCTCGCATGAAACGATTTAGATTCCGATTGACTATTATACTCCAAAAGAAATGTTCCCATCGACCAACACAATCGACAGCCGGATTTGAGCGCTGTGAATCTTGCCAATCAAGCAAATAATAACCCCAGCGCAAGTCATCAATACGCAAAACGTATCTATCGGGAATGTTATTTTCCGCTTTTTGGGCATGTACTCCAAGCAAACGTATATCCCTTATATTGTTTTCTGACATCCAGTCAATTAATTTGAGCGTCCTGATCACTGCCCTGTCCGGATTACGTCTTAATGTATATTCGGCTCTAAGATTATTAAGGTACATTGCGATACGCAATACATTTATTTTCTCATGAGGCGAACTCCCGAAAGAAACAATATAATATAACAGACCTAAAAGCGGGACGTATTCAATCGTCTCGGAGTTTTCTGAAAACCAAGAATGCGAAAAGCCCCATTTTTTGAATTCGTCCTCTTTCAGTAATTCATATATCCATTCAACAGCCGATTCGACCGTCCGTAGCCATTCAAACGAAAAACTTTCATTTTCGGATATGTGAGTAAAGATCCAGTCCGTTTGCCGAGCTTTAGCAGAGTCATCTTTTTCTATTCTTATATAATCTTCAATTTCCTCTATGCGACTTTTTCTTTTTTCCGCGTTAGGGGTTGTCTTTACTTTCGCGTCTGGAAACTTGCATAAGTGGAGAATGGCTGCCCATTTTAAGAACTCGTAAAATCCACGGTCGGCATTCTTGTCTGATTTCGGTTTTATTCTCCAAAAGAAATTTTGCCAGTCCTCCCAGTATTTGCCGGCATTCAATTTATCTGTAGAACGTCCTACAATTATAGATTTAATACGTTCTTGCGCAGATAGAGACTCTCCGCGGCTATTCATATAAAGATAAAGTTTCTCACCCTGCTCACTGATATTCGTATCAAAATAGTTGAATTCTATATAGTTCTCAATGTAGTTAATTAGAGATTCGACATCGTCGCAGGATGCCAACATTGGAACGATCACTCCGTAATAGTTTTTATAGATAGACTGCGCCGTTATGTCCTTATCGTAGACACTATAATATTTACAGCTATGTCTAAATGTATCTGAAGAGTGCTTCTTAGTCAATTCAAATTCTATAAAATCAACCAGGAAATCATGGGCCGTTTCACGAACTTTATAATCGATCTTGGGCATAGATGCTACGAAATATGTACTGCGAAACCGCTCAATATCCGACCGTCTGTATAATGCCAATAAAACAAGGAATATCGTAGTGATACGTTGTTGGCCGTCAATAAGATAAAATCGGCTTGAGAGGGACATGTCGTGATAAGCATAAATAAATCCTACTCTCGTGTTATATCGTAGGCGCATATACTCTTCGTTAAGATATTCTTTGATATCACGTTCAATTTGATTGCCTCTAATATCTTCTATACACAAAGTTTGCTCCTCTTTGTGAATATAATTATCTAATATGGATGAAAGTAGTCCTCTTACATTTCTTTCGCCCCAAACATAATCCCGTTGCAGTTCGGGAATAATTATTTGTTCAACCTCAGAAGATGTCAATAACTGCGCAATATTATATCGTCCGGTCTTCATGTCGTTGTCTCTCCTTTAACCAATTTAAAATATCTTCATTTGCATATTCCATCCATTTAATATGGGCTTCAACATCCTGTTGACTCCACAAAAACGTTTCTGCGGAAAACGGTTTATCCTGTGCCGGAGACACTTGGATTTTGTTGAAAACATCATACGTATGACTCGGAATAAAAGCTCCCGTACCTTTCTTGTTTTGGATAATCAGTTTTTTGATCATAAAAGGATTGTTATTGTTGGCACTATTGTCTTCACGAGTAAGCAGAGCCATATTTCCAAGTGAATGCTCATCAAGGCTATAGTCAAACAAGAAGTCGATGGCGTCTGCATCAATTTTTTCGCCGTTTTTCACATTACTGATAACTGACTGCAGCCTAACCTTTTCATTATCCTCCAAATTGGATATACCAAGTTTTTTTTCAAGCGCCGTTATCACATATATTTTCGCGTAACCGGGAATAGAAACGACCCCCTTCGGGTTTTGAGGAGAGATATGTTCAAAACTCCATTTCGAATTGTCATATTCGTAGAATCCGAATTTAAAAGCTCGCGAAGCTCTCATAGGCGTGAAAACGCTAAAAGATAGAAGTAAATTTGTGAGTTTATCGTTTTTTGACCTATAACGCATTATGCTATAATTATCCTTGCATATATCATTATTTTTGAGGTCAGGAATCCTTTTGACAGCAAGACGTGCAAGATAACGTTCGAGTTCTTTTCCCGACATATCAAGACCGGCAAATATATCCAGACAATCTTCGGGAAACACAGACTTGCTGAATTGTACAAATCCCCATAGATTGTACAATGGGCCGTCGTATATCGTTACTAATTTTCTGTAAATATGCCTGATAATTTCTATCATGCCGGAGGCATCCTCAGCAGTTTTAATTCTGCTGTTGAATTTATTAAAAAGTTCCAAACGGTTTTGACTATAATCTTCAATAACGTGGTCGTTCCTTTCAGCCTCAAACTTATATAAATAAGCCAGTTCGAGAAAGTATTCCATACTGTATCTTAAATCATACTTCTCCCCTATTTTCGTGTTCTTGAAAAAGAAATGGCTATGCTCCTTATTTGTAATCCAAGTTTGAATTTCATCCCAAATCCTCCCTAAATTCTTGCGTTTTTCTTCAATCTCGGTAAACTCCAGACTACGGCCATAGGCATTGACCCTACTCACGGCATTTGTAAGCAAAAGACCTTTGATAAGATACGCATCCGTTAGAGGCACGTGGTTGTCATTGAGGTTGGCAAATATTTCCTCGGATTTCACAAAATTACTTTCAATGTTTACGATTATTTTTACATTCTGCATCAAGAAATTTTTCACACGAATCAATATTCCTTTTGACTGCCATTCTTCCAACTTCTTTCTTATGCACAATGACGCGGCTACCATATAATAAGTATCCTGCTCATTAAATTGCATCTCCTCAACATTTTGAATAGATTTACAGTATTCACGTATTTCTTCAAAAATATTCCTGTTTTCATATCTGGAATATTTTAGTTTGCCTTTTGCGATATTTTCCCCAACATTAAACTCTCTAAGTTGATAAAACAACAATGTGAGTGTTGTGAGTCGTTGCTGACCGTCAATAACTTCCAGCCATTGCCGGTCGCTGTCGGTTTTCACAGTTATATACTGTAGATAATATTCTGAACCGGGATTATTGCTCCATGCGTCATAAATATCATTAAGCAATTGAGGGACCTGGTCAAATTTCCCTTCTGATTGCCACTTATAACTCCTTTGATAAGGTCCAATATAAAACATCTTTGTCTTTGTGGAATTGAAAAGTGAACCTGCTTCATACGAAAAGATGTTCTTGATGTTGAAGATGAATTCGTTTGTCATAGGATGAATAATATTTTTTATCAGGCGGCAACGTTGAATTTATGACAGGGTCAAAGTTAACCAATTCCACCCTACTGTGCAAGGCATTGTTGAAAAACAATTAATCCGCAGCGTATCTACTTATATCGTTTTTTCCTCGCCACCTTTCGAGTCGGGCAGATTGTGTGCCTGCTCAAGCTGATTGAGTCGAGACGTGAGGCTCAATCGGCTTGACAGATTTAACAAATCATTGAAAATTATCCAATTCTAATGACTGTGACCGAGAGCAATTGTTTTCTTCTAACTACGGAGGCGGAGACGCGATGATACAAATTAGCCTCGCGATTGTTATCCGGTAAAAGTACTTTTATTTTTTATGGAATACAAGATAATTGATGCGCTGCCGGAAAATGCCGATCTTGTGGCATGGGGCATTATGGAAGCGGTTGGCGAAGAAATCATCGCGAGCTTGGCCGGAGAGAAGTCTCGGGAGGATGTGGCCGAGCTTTTTGCACGTCTTGTCCGCAGAGAGGATTCGCAGTACTCATATCTGAATACGCGGATTGCCGTTGATTCAAAAGGGAATCCGATGGGTATCTGCGTGAGCTATTCAGGCAAGGATCTTAAATCACTGCGCCGTGCATTTTTCGAGGAGGCTCGACGGACACTCGGCTGGCAGTTGTCGGAGGAGGAAATTGACTCGTTCCCGGCTGAAACTTGCGACGAGGAATTCTATCTTGATTCTCTCGCCGTAGTGAGCGGATTCCGAGGTCACGGTGTTGGGTCTGCGCTCATTTCGGATACTAAATCAAAGGCTTCGCAAGCCGGACTTCCTCTCGGGCTCCTTGTGGCGGATGATAATCCGGCAGCCCGACAGTTGTACGAATCGCTTGGATTTCGCCCGGTCGGTCGCCGTCCCTTCGCAGGAGAAGAGATGACCAATATGCGCATCCTATCCGACGCTTCCGCTAATCATTAAAAGAGAAGACTATGGAAACAAATTCATCTCAACCCCAAATCAATCTCAAGCGAGCCTACGATCCGGAAGAACCCTCCGACGGCTTCAGAATTTATATCGACCGCCTGTGGCCCCGCGGGCTATCTCACGCCACATTCAAATATGACTTATGGGAAAAGGGAGTCGCTCCTTCCGCATCATTGAGGGAATGGTTTCATGCAGACCCTGAAAACCGATGGGAGGAGTTTTCACGTAGATATGGCGACGAATTGCTCGCTAATCCTGCATTCGCCACGCTTAAAGAAATCGTGAAAGCACATTCTGTGGTGACACTTCTCTATTCTTCCCACGACCGGACCCGAAATAATGCGATAGTCTTAAATAAAGCATTAGCGGAGGAATAGATTCCGTGTTATTTTATTATGGGACGATGATTTAAGCGTCTTGTAATTTTCTCTCCTTCCCGCAATATAGCGCGAGATTCGGCGGAGAGAAAACGCTCCTGAAACTTTTCCCATATATAATCCACAGCCATCTCCGAGGGATGGACCATGTCGCGATCATAAAACCGATAATCCCTAAGGTCGTCATTCATAATCTCGAAAGAAGGGAAATATTCCGCACTTTTACACTTCTCGCAAATCTCTTCACATGACAGTTGCAGGATAGCCTTCGATCTGCTGTTGCCCTCGAAACCATCTTTCAAGTGGCGCACGGGACTGACCGTGAAGATTACCCGCAAACGGGGGAATCTCTCCTTAAGGTTGTCAAGGAGGGATAACCATTCCGAGGAGATCTCCTCCACAGAGAGCCTCCGGCGCACGAAATTGCCGGCAGGGAATTTATGGCAATTCGACACGACATATCCCGGTTGCTCACGAAGCTCATAGATCCAGGCTGTGCCGAATGTGACGATCAATGTTGCTTCAGTAGCGAGGCCATCCCTCAGTGAATATAGCCGTTCGTGAAGAGAGGATAAAGTCTCTTCACGGGTGTGTTTCGTCGATCCGGAGTCCACGAGCCACGACATAAAGAGGCCATTGCGCTCCGCGATCGAATCCTCAGCCACCGCGCGCAATCTGCTTTCATCGGCAATTGCCAACCGGATAATGTTGGCAATTGAAGAGGGGTTAAAGAGTGTGCCGCAAGGATTCGGGAGAGCAGGCCATCGGCAGGACACCATGCGCTTGCCAATGGAGTCCGTGAAGCAAGACCCGATCAACACCACGGGCTCCGCAGGATCAAGCAACCGCTCTGACGGACGCATTTCATATTCGGTTCGAAATTTCATGCCTTAAATCAATAAGTATATGACACGACGTTCACGGTTACAAACTGATAAATCGGGAACGGCCTGCAAGAAGCCTGTCGATTTCACTTAACTCCTCCGGAGAAAACGAGAGATTTCCGAGAGCTCCAAGACTATCCCGAATCTGTCCGACCGAGCTGCTGCCGATAATTACCGAGGTCACGGTTCGGTCTTTGAGAAGCCATGCAAGCGACATCTGAGCCAACGACTGTCCGCGACGTTCTGCAATCGCATTGAGCCCCTTGAGACATTCTATCAATTCAGGAGTGATTTTTTCCGACGAAAGGAACTTTCCTATTGAAGCTCTTGAACCCTCCGGGATTCCGTCGAGATACCGATTGGTTAAAATGCCTTGTTCAAGAGGAGAGAAAGCAGTGAACCCGACACCGTTGTCGGCGGCTTGGCCAACAATTCCTTCCTCCACTTTCCTGCGGTCGATCATATTAAATCTTCCCTGATAGACAAGGCAGGGAGTATCGTGGGCAGCAAGGTAATCGTAAGCAAACTGTGATGCTTCGTATGGCCATTGGGAGATTCCGACATAGAGAGCTTTCCCTTGTCGCACGATATCCACCAAAGCTTGCAGAGTTTCCCTCATCGGCGTATCAGGGTCAAACCTGTGGCTATAGAAAATATCCACATAATCGAGGTTCATCCTGCGGAGACTCTGATGAATGGAGGCAAAGAGATATTTTCGCGATCCCCATTCACCGTAAGGACCTGGCCACATATCATACCCGGCTTTGGTTGTGATCACCATCTCGTCGCGGTAAGGCATAAAAGACTTCTTCATGATGAGGCCGAAAGTTTCCTCGGCCGAACCGTAGGAGGGTCCGTAATTATTGGCAAGGTCGAAACAGGTGATTCCACGGTCGAACGCGAAATGGAGCATATCGCGGCTATTGGAAAGAGCGTTGACGTCGCCGAAATTGTGCCACAGTCCAAGCGAGATTCGCGGGAGGAGAAGCCCGCTCTTTCCGCACCGTTCATATTTCATCTCGCCGTCGTAACGGCTGTCGGAAGCATAATAGGGAGGATTAACCATAGTGTATGATTTGGATTATTTTACAGACCTTTGGTGACTCGCAGGATTTCTCGTTTACCCTCCGGCGGACCGGGAAGCCGTTCAGGAATAAAACCGATGTCGCGAAGCATCCTGCGGATACATCCTTTGGCGCAATATGTGGTCAATATCCCTCCCGGATTCATTGCCTCATAAATCCGGCGAAAAATACTTTCATCCCACATTTCAGGCTGTTTTTCGGGCGCGAACGCATCGAAATAGACAAGATCGATACCAAAAGGAATTTCCATCGAGAGAAGAGAATCCCGGATTTTATGGAGAGTAAAGAAAGGATTTATCGGATCCGGCGCATCCCAATCCGCCTCATTGACGCGCCGGAACTCGTTCCTAAAACTTTCCTCCTGAAAGGAAGACAGCAGTTCTGTTGTAGCCTTCGGTAGAGGATAAAGCTCCACGGCATAATATAGCGTGTCAACCTCCGCCTCCAGAGCAGCCCTCGCGGTCAGCGCCGCATTAAGGCCGGTTCCGAATCCGACTTCAAAAACAGTCATTGACTTCGCGGACTCGGATCTCTTGCACCAGCCCATCTCCAGATACACATGCCGACTCTCAGCCAAGGCCCCCTTGGCAGAATGATAATGTTCGTCGATATCTGCACGATAAAGAGTCGGAGAACCATCGGCCGTTTTCTCAATCTCCATTTCCATATCGCGAAGATAAGAATTTTTTACCGTTTCAACCTTTATCACGAGGTCTTAATCTAAAAATTGACTAATTTTACCCCTTCTACAGGCAATCCCTGCCAACTTTAAAAGATATGGTAAAGAAGGAAAATAAGACCTACAGATTCCGTTGGAACGGTTGGACACGGTTTATCTTCGGACTTTCTGTTGCGCTGATACCGGCGGCCGCATTGCTCGATAGAGATCCGTTGCCGGTCGCTATCTGTGGCGTAATGTCAGTTTTCATATTGCTCATGTTTATCGGCGCCTATTATAAGATTGAAGGAGAAAGACTTCTTGTCTATACTATATTCATCCCAAAGGGATACCCTATCCGGCAGATAAAGGAAGTGAAAACAATCAAAAGAGGCCCGGACATACCGATTGCCCCTATCACCGGTTGTCTGGAAGTGACATTCAAAGACCGGAATGAGTCGGCCTCCATGACGCCTCTGACAATATCTCCCGTCAGACAGGAGGAATTTATTAAAAAGCTTAAATACATTAATCCGGAGATTGTCACGAATTAATAAAGCACCGGAGCGAAACCCTCACGAAAATCAAGCGCCTGGACAAAGGAACCTTTAAAGGCAAACTCACCGTTGACGTCGATAAATCTCCATTTCGACCTCATCCCTGTCCGCACCCGTGCCCTACCCTCACTAAAGGGTTCAGCCTGCACAAAATTCGGTTCGACCACTACCCGACCACTTTCATCAGCATATCCGAACAAACCGCCGCATTTCACGACAGCCAACCCACCGCAAAATCGCCTGGCATCCTCATAGCGGGGCGAAACGAGCACCGAGCCATCGCGTCCGACAAAACCCCACATCACGGATTCAGATGAGGACTTGACCATACGTAAGAAATATTAATTTAAAACGAGAAATGGGTGATCATCTCAAACACGGAGAACACCGAGCCCAAAACAAGAAACCCGATTACCCACTTCTCTTTTCGGGTGAATAGCGGAGTGCCGGGAATTCTGCGCTCCTTCCGGACTTTAATGAAGAAACCGATTCCGGCAAGATAGAAAATGGAGGTCATCAAGAGTTCCAGAACGCCTCCTGAATAGGCCATCCAGAGACAAAAGAGAGAGGCGATAAGAGCGATGCTCCTCGCTTTGACCGACTTCCCGCGTTTGAGCAGGAAGAGCCCCGTAAAGAAATAACAGGGAATAATCATCAGTCCTGTTATCCTGAGTGCCTCCATATAGACATCATCGGCCATTACAACCATCAACAGAAAAAATTCCATTGCGATGCTCGAAGCCATCAGACCGAAAGCAGGCATTCCATGCTTGTTAAGCCGGGTAAATGACTTGGGAAGAATCCCGACGAGAGCCGCCTCATAAGGGACCTGCGCCACAACCAGAGTCCAAGCCACCCAACCGCCGAGCAAAGAAACAATGACGGCAGAGACAACAAACCAGTAGGCCCATTCTCCACAAACGTCACGCATGATGTAGGCCACCGAAGGATCGGGCAGTCCGGCCAGACGAGCACGACTCAGCAGACCAAAACAGAGCAAAGAGATGGCCATGTAAAGCACCAACGCGATAATAAAGCCCGTGATACCGGCTTTCCCCACATCCGAACTTTTTCGTGCCCGCGCGGACATCATCACCGCCCCTTCCACTCCAAAGAAGCAAAACAGAGTGATCAGCATCGTTTTCCGGATTTGCGTTCCGACAGAGTCTCCGTTAAACATTCCGCCCCACACGTCGGCATTGAAAAGATCGGCTTTGAAGAAAAGAAGAAACACTCCGATAATGAAACAGAGCATAATCACTTTTACCAACGCCAGCAAAGAGTTGACCGCTTTGGCCGTCCTCACGCCCCTTGAGACGATCCAAAACATCAACCAAATAATAGCGGAACAGAAAGCTACCATCTGCCATCCGTGTTCCAGCAATACCGGAAAAAATGCACCTACCGAATCGCTTAGCATCACTCCATAAGTGACATTCGAGAAGGCGGAGCAAAGCCAATATCCCCAGGCGATATTGAAGCCAATATAATTTCCGAAACCGGCCTGGGCATACTGATACAAGCCGGCGTTGTATTGAGGAAATTTGTCGCTCAAATACTTAAAGCAAATAACAAGAGGAAGGATTCCGGCTCCCGAGATGAGCCATGAGAGCGCCACAGCGCCGGGGGAAGCCACGGAGGCCATGTTCTGGGGGAGATTGAAAATTCCGACTCCAACCATCAGGCCGAACACAAGAGCCGTAAGGCCCCAGAAACCAAGTTTTCCGGTCGATAACATTTTTTACAATACTGTCGGCGCTCCGCACTTCTTTCTGCCGACTCAATGAAGGAACATTGAGCGAGGACAGAAAAGGGGCGCGGAGCGACGGAAACAAAGGGTAATCTTAGATATAATTATTCAGTGTGGAAATTTGTGAAAAAAGCACGTTCCTGCTGAGGGAAACCTCCATCGGCTTCCGCCGCCATCCGGATTCCCTTCATAAGGAAAGCCATGTTTCGACCCAGGTTACGCATTGTCTGAAGACCTTCCTTATCATCTTCCACATCTTCAGCCGTGAAACCGTGGACCTCATTCCAATAGGTGCTTGACACGATGGGCATCGCAGAAATCGTGAAATACTTATTGATTTCATCAAAAGCGGATGTCGATCCGGCACGACGCGACGAAACGACGGCGGCTCCCACCTTCATCCGTTTATCCACGGTGAGCGACGTGCTGTAGAACAATCTGTCGAGGAACGCTAACACCTGTCCATTGGCTCCGGCGTAATAAACCGGCGTACCGACAATCATTCCGTCGGCTTCAGCCAATTTGGGAGCAGTCTCGTTGACAATATCGTTGAAAACACAACGTCCGTGCTCGCGACAGAAATTGCATCCTATACAGCCACGCACATCCTTGACCCCAACTTCGATGCGTTCCACTTCCACACCGGCAGCGCGAAGCGATTCCTCCACTTCGCGCAGCGCTCTGTCCGTGCAGCCCTTGGGGTGAGGGCTGCCATTAATCACCAATACTTTCATAATCTTCAATCATATCGGAGAAACTTTCCTTCAGCATTGAACTTGAGTTCAATTCCATTGCCGAGTTCCACATCGTAGCCGGAGCGTTCCTTATCCACACCGACTATTTTCTGTCCCGGATGTTTCTCCTTCACATATTTCGCCACTCCGGAAGGAATGTAGGTTGAAGGAATCGAGCTATTGAGACCCACTTCAATTTCTTCCCAGTTGCCGTTGCGGTCAAACTTGATTTCCGTGCCGTCTGTCAGGATAACCTCATAGTCCTTGACACGGCCGAGTTCCCTGTCAACCTTAATGAGGTTGACATTCGATTTGAAATTTCTCGAAAGCTCAGTCTGTGCCGCTTTCGGGAGCACGTTGATATCGCGGGAAATCTCATCCTTGGCACCGGCTACAAAAGTCAGACCCAGGATTACCGCGAGGGTTAAAAATAATTTTTTCATAATCCTACAACTCTGTTAAACTTTAAACCAATCAAAATTTAATTATATAAATTTAATTATATAAAGGTCAAAAATAAAAGAAAGTTCAATCCAAGGAAGGGCAATTTCATGAGAAAATACCTGTCGAGAGATAGCGTTCGCCCGAATCAGGCAATAGAACCACGATTGTCTTGCCCCTGTTCTCAGACTTTTTAGCCTCTTGGATAGCCACATACAGCGCCGCTCCCGAAGAGATTCCTGCAAATATACCTTCATCGGCGGCAAGCATTCGCGTCGCGGCGATTGCATCCTCATCGGAGACAGCTTCAATACGGTCGACCACAGAGCGGTCAAAATTCTTAGGCACGAAATTAGCGCCGATTCCCTGAATACGATGAGGACCGGGCTTGCCACCGGATAAAATCGGAGAGCGGGCGGGTTCGACAGCGACGATCTCCACCTCCGGCTTCAATTCCTTAAGGCCCCGCCCCGTCCCGGAGACAGTGCCACCCGTTCCGACACCGGCGACGAACATGTCGACCTCTCCATCAGTATCGCGGAATATTTCCCGAGCGGTTGTAATGCGATGGATTTCCGGATTAGCGGGATTATCGAATTGCTGAAGTATGACCGCGCCCGGAGTTTCCGACCGGAGACGTTCCGCTTCCCGGATTGCTCCGGCCATTCCGTCGGCACCTGGAGTAAGAACAACAGTCGCACCGTAAGCTGCCAACAATTGGCGACGTTCGACACTCATCGTGTCGGGCATCGTAAGAATCACGTTATACCCCTTCTCTCGACCAATCCAAGCGAGGCCAATCCCGGTGTTTCCGCTTGTAGGCTCGATAATCGTTGCTCCCGGTTGGAGCAGGCCTGATTTCTCAGCATCCTCAATCATTGCGAGGGCCGCACGGTCTTTCACACTGCCTCCCGGATTAAAGCCCTCAGGCTTAACAAGGAGTCGAGCCTCCAGACCACACTTCTTCTCTATCTCCCTGACTTCAATAAGAGGCGTATTACCAATCAATTCAAGAATTGAATCTTTGATTTTCATGTTTTCCATAGCAGACTAATATTTATGTAACGATAACATGAGGGGAGGAAAATAAGTTCAGCGCGGGTGATACCATTCGCTTTGGCGGACAGAAGCTAATGGACGAGGAAAATATCCCGGATATGGAAGTAATATACTTGAAATACGGATTTTTTTTATTAATTTGCAAGCGAAATTTCAAACTTAAACAACGACATAATGAAATTAAAGAACGCATTTACCGCGGGTGTCCTGGCCTTTATCGCAGTAGCCACCGCTTGCACGTCCAAGGCGTCAGCATCGTCAGAAACCGTCATGGAGACCGATTCAATCCCCGCCGTCTATTATATAAAGAATATCAACCCGGAGAGCTTGGTGAAAGTTTACGAAGCCCTCGGACGCAAAGCGGAAGGAAAAAACATAGGCATCAAGATATCGACCGGAGAGTCGAACAAATCGAACCATCTTGACACGGCACTGATAGCCGACCTCGTTCACGTGCTCAACGGAACCTTTATTGAATGCAACACGGCGTATGCAGGCAACCGCAACACGACCGAAGCGCATCTGAAGGCAGCCAAAGAACATGGGTTCACCGATCTGGGAGGGATTGACATTCTCGATTCCGAGGGAGACACCATCCTGCCTGTCACAGGGGGAAAACACCTCACGAAAGATATCGTCGGCAAGCATATTTCCAATTACGATTTTATTGTCGTTCTCTCTCATTTCAAGGGGCATCAGATGGGCGGATTCGGAGGCGCTCTGAAGAATATCTCAATCGGTCTTGCCTCGTCAGCGGGAAAGACCTACATTCATTCCGCAGGAAAGACAGAGGATGTGGAGAGCATCTGGCGCAATACAGCCGAACAGGCCGATTTCATCGAATCAATGGCCGAGGCAGCGAAAGCGATCACAGACTATGCCGGCGACAAGATCCTTTATATCAATGTTGCCAACCGACTATCGGTGGACTGCGACTGCAACGGCAATCCGGAGACTCCGAAGATGGGCGACCTCGGCGTGTTCGCATCGCTCGACCCCGTTGCGCTCGACCGTGCTTGCGTCGATATGGTTATGAATTCCAATGATCCCGGAAAAGAGGACCTTGTGGAACGCATTAATTCGCGTCTGGGGACTCTCATTCTGACCCACGCTGAAGAACTGGGCATCGGAAGCCAGAATTACCGACTGATCACGATTGAAGAATGATCCGACCTTTCAAGTCTGAAGAATAGATAACTTTCCGTTTCCGATACGCCGGGAGCGGAAAGTTGTGATTATAACCAGTTATAGAGAAAAGGCTAATAGACATCCGTGATGGAAAGGACAATTGAATTCCTGCAACAACATCCCCTGATTCCGGTGTTTCTAACACTGGGTTTAGGGTTCTGGCTCGGGAAACAGAGATTCAAAGGATTCAGTCTCGGGACGATAGCCGCCACGCTGATTGTCGGCATAATCATCGGCCAGCTTGAAATCAAGGTTCCGGACATGGTGAAGAACGTGTTCTTCCTCTTCTTTTTATTTGCCACGGGTTATGGCGTCGGCCCTCAGTTCATCAGGGCAATCCGCGGGCCCGGGTTGAAACAAGCAGCCTTCGCAATTGTCGAGGCACTTGTCTGCGCAGGGCTCGTGATATGTGCCGCCAAACTTATGGGCTATGATAACGGGGTTGCGACCGGACTCTATGCCGGCGCACAGACCGCTTCCGCATGCCTCGGAATGGTGGCTGATACGATTGGTGTGATGAACCTTTCCGAAGAACAGCGCGCTTATCTCGTGATGATAATCCCTGCGTGCTATGCCGTGACCTACGTTTTCGGCACGGTTGGCTCAGCATGGTTTCTGTCGACCGTCGCGCCCAAGATGATGGGAGGCCTGAACAAAGTAAAAGAGGAAGTGGGCCGAATCGAGGGGGAGATGGACCGGGAAGACATATTGGGACCGGGCCAGATTCAGGCGCGACGACCCGTATCGTTTCGAGCGTATGAAGCGCAAAGCGATTTTTTTGATCATCCACGGACCATCAGCGAGATAGAGGCCCGATTTTCCAACAGCGGATGGACAGTATTTGTGGAACGCCTGCGACTTAAAGGCCGGATCACTGAACCCGCCGAGGGTGTGCTCGTGTCGAAGGGCGACCATGTAGTTCTTGCCGGAAGAATGGAGGAGATAGTCGGAATGCAGACAGTGTTTGGAGCGGAAGTTCTTGACCCGGAACTGTTGAATTTCGGGGCGGAGAAAACGCCGGTTACAGTGTCGTCGAAAAGGAAAGTCGCGGGAATGACATTCGGGGAACTCCGCCGGCAGGAAGTGATGGAGGGAGTGATGGTTGCCTCTATCAAGCGCAATAGTCTGAGCGTACCGGTCAAGGCGCAGACAGAAATTAATGCGGGCGATGTAATAACACTTGTAGGGTGGCCGCGTGATGTGGCACGCGCATCGGATTATATAGGCTATGCCGACCGACAGACCGACGCCACAGACATGGTGTTCCTCGGACTCGGTTTGGGCGCAGGCTGCCTGTTAGGTTCGCTTGCAATCAAAATCGGAGGAATTCCGATGTCGCTCGGAGCAAGTGTCGGAGCGCTTGTGATGGGCATTATCCTCGGCTGGCTCCGGACGCGCCGGCCCACATTCGGGCGGATTCCCTCGGCAGCCCTGTGGCTCTTCCAGAATCTGGGCGTCAACATGTTTATCGCCATCATAGGCCTGACAGCCGGAGCATCGTTCGTATTCGGCATTCAAAAGGCAGGTTGGCTCATATTCCTCATCGGAGGGATATGCACGATAGCGGGCCTTATCATCAACGTGCTCATCGGGTGGAAGATCTTCCGCTTCTCCATGCCGGAGACGTTAGGATGCGTAGCGGGAGGAAGATGCAGCGTAGCCTCACTGGGGGCCATAAACGATACGCTACAGAGCGACGTTCCCAATCTCGGATTCACGATATGTTACGCGGTAGCTAACATTTCGCTCGTGTTCTCCTCACTGCTCGTTTTATTCCTTGCATAAATCAAAGCCCGAACACCTCACAACCGCCTACGTGTATAAGGCACATCACTCCTCTTTCCTCATTCCTCATTCCTCACTCACCATTCACCCGAATCTTAAATCCAAGCAGCCTGACCGGCTACATACCATGAAATTACTCGTAAAAATTCTGATCGCCATTGCCGCCGGCGTATTGGTCGGATGGTTTGCTCCGATGTGGTTAGCCTCCACATTCGCCACATTCAACTCAATATTTTCCCAATTTTTGGGATTCATGATTCCACTAATCATAGTCGGCTTCGTGACTCCAGCTATCGCAGATGTAGGGCAACAGGCGGGGAAATTGCTTGTGGCAACAGCCGCGCTTGCGTATGCAGCCACCACCTTCGCCGGCCTGCTTGCCTATTTTACGGGCACACTTACATTCCCGACACTTATAGGAGGAGAAACAGGACTGGCAGCCGTTGAATCGGGCATAAAAATCGAACCCTATTTCACCGTCGAGATTCCGGCTCCTCTGCCCGTGATGACAGCCCTGGTCATATCGTTCGTCATGGGGCTGGGGATAGCGTTTATCAAAGGCGACGTGCTCAAGCGAGGGTTTACGGAGCTGAGGGAGATAGTGCAGAAAGTTATCAACAAAGCCATTATTCCCGTATTGCCTCTCTACATCTTCGGCATCTTCCTCAACATGACAGTCGAGGGTCAGGTCGGAGCGATAATGAGGACCTTCGCAAAGATAATCGTGGTCATATTCATCCTTCACATCGTGATTCTCCTGTTGCAGTATTCGATAGCAGCCATGTTCAACGGAAAGAATCCCCTGAAGATGCTAAAGACAATGATGCCTGCGTATTTCACGGCGTTAGGCACGCAATCTTCGGCAGCCACGATCCCGGTCACACTCCGACAGACGATAGAGATGGGAGTTGACAAAGATGTGGCGGGGTTTGTCGTTCCGTTGTGCGCGACGATTCACATGTCGGGATCCGCGATGAAGATAACGGCGTGCGCACTTGCACTCGTTATACTGCACGGTCAGCCCGTAGAGACCACGACGTTTATCCATTTCATTGCCATGCTCGGCATCACGATGGTAGCTGCCCCCGGCATCCCGGGAGGCAGCATAATGGCTGCGCTCGGGCTATTGAGCGGCATCCTCGGATTCGATCAGGAGATGCTCGCGCTCATGATCGCTCTCTACATCACTATGGACTCCTTCGGGACGGCCTGCAACGTCACGGGAGATGGCGCACTCGCAGTGATTTTAGGAAGATTTTTTGGAAAAAAGAAAGAAAATAGAGTTCCTCAAGTGAACCATCCGTAGGACTCGAATGTAATATAGACATAAAAAGATTTCACTGAGCTTTATCCAGCAAAAACATTTTGAAAACACACAAAACTTTGACTCTTATGAAAAACATTATTACCGCTTCAGCTCTGCTACTCGGCACAATGGCAACAGCCTCCGCCCAGCAGGCAATTGAGACACCGAAATTCGGTGACAACTGGTCGCTTGGAATCAATGGTGGTGTGACCACCCCGATGTCTAATCATCCCTTCTTCGGAAGCATGCGTCCGACAATCGGTCTGAACCTCGGTAAAAAACTCACTCCTGTCTTCAAGGTCGGAATCGAGGGAGACTTTGCGATCAACACATCGACAGTGAGAGGTCCTCACAGTTCAACGGCATTTGACGACTCCTATATCGGAGCATACGGTGCGGTAGACCTTTTCAACCTTTTCGGGGGCTATCCGGGTTATACGCGTCCGTTCAACATCGAGGCACAGGCCGGAGCAGGCTGGGGCCACAGATTTGAATCGTCAGTAAAAGATATCAACTACTTCGGCACAAAGGTCGGGTTGAATTTCAACTTCAACGTTAGCGACAACGTAACGATCAACGTATCGCCGGCAATTATCTGGAACATGACAGGGGAACCGGTGGCCCAGAGCACGGCATCATACAGCGTCGGCCGCTCGAATTTCAATCTGACAGCGGGTGTGGCCTACAACTTCGGAGGCAATGGCTTCAAGGTTGTCCGTCCGTATGACCAGGCAGAGGTAGACGCCCTTAACGGCCAGATCAATAATCTTCGCGGCACGGTTAGCCGTCAGGATAGAGAGAAGGCATATCTCGACTCCGCCAACCGCGCGCTCACCAATGAGCTTGAACAACTCCGCAACCGTCCGGCAAAGGTAGAGACCGTTGTAAAGAACAATCTTGAATCTGTTCGTTACGTATTCTTCAAGATCGGATCTTCTGTAATCGGCGCCGACCAGCAGCCTAATGTCGAGATGATCGCAGCTTACCTCAACAACCACCCCGGAAGCAAGGTAGTCATCAAGGGTTACGCCTCCAAGGATGGTCCGGAAGACCTCAACATCCGTCTGGCTAATCAGCGTGCACAGTCCGTTAAGGATGCCCTTATGAAGCGTTACAAGATTCCGGCATCCCGCATAGTGGCCGAGGGTAACGGTATCGGCGAGATGTTTGAGGAGGAATCCTGGAATCGAGTAGACATCTGCATTCTCGAAGCTCAATAAGAGAACGGAATTAACAACACAGATATAGAAATTACGTAGTAATAACTCAAATCTTTTTTGAATAGTTGAAAGGGGCGTGTCGGACAGCACGCCCCTTTTTGCATGATTATATCAATGGGCGGATCGGAGAGGAGCGTCGCTTCAGCTTGTCGTCCCGGCGCCGAATTACGCATCGTTCGATTCCCAAGAATCCGCATTAACATTTTTTAGGCAGCCCGGGGAGCGAACCTTCATGGCCGAAGGGGCGTTTTAAAGATGAAGGAAGAAAAAAAATGATATCTTCCCAAAGCTAAAGAAAAGCAATAATATATCAATAAAATAATAACCTTTAATTCGCAATGGAAACTATAATTAACACACACATTCCCGAGTTTAGCGTACAGGCATTTCATGATGGTAAATTTGAGACAGTGACAGATAAGGATGTGCTCGGCAAATGGGCAGTATTCTTCTTCTATCCCGCCGACTTTACTTTCGTATGCCCGACGGAACTCGTGGACCTCGCTGAAAAATACTCTAAACTTCAGGAGCTTGGAGTGGAGGTTTACTCAGTGAGCTGCGACAGTCATTTCGTGCATAAGGCATGGCATGACGCATCCGACAGCATCAAGAAAATCAAATATCCGATGCTTGCCGATCCTACCGGTCTTCTTGCCCGCGCGTTCGGCGTAATGGATGAAAGCGCAGGCATGGCATATCGCGGCACATTTGTGAGCGATCCCGAAGGCCTGATCAAGCTTGTAGAAATTCAGGACAACAGCATTGGCCGTAACGCCGATGAACTTCTCCGCAAGGTAGAGGCAGCTCAGTTTGTTGCCGCCCATCCCGGCGAAGTATGTCCTGCAAAATGGAAAGAGGGTGCAGATACGCTCAAGCCGTCGATCGACCTCGTGGGCAAGATTTAACGCTCTTTTCGAATGAATCCAAGATAAAGGGTCGTGAGGTCGAAAGATAGAGACCTCATGACCCCTTTATCATTAAAAAATCATCTAAACAATTCAAAAATGTCAATCATAGATAAAGACCTTCAGTCGCAACTGAAGAATTATTTTGCAGGCCTCACGCGGGGCGTGACACTCCTCGTGACCGGAGACCCCTCAAATCCGAAAAGAGGCGAGATGGAGGAATTCGCCCGCGATTTTGCGGCGTGTTCAGATCTGATCTCAGTTCAGGTCGAGGACTCCCCTACCGATTTCGGAGCTCCCGTGCTCGCTCTATGGCGGGAAGGGATTCCGACAGGAATAGAATTTGTCGGCGTGCCGGGAGGCCATGAGTTCAGTTCGCTTATTCTCGCGGTGCTCAATGCCAACGGGATGGGAAAGAATCTGCCTGACGAGGCGACCGAAAACCGCATCAAGCGACTTAGCGGCCCGGTTGATATCATTACCTTCGTATCGCTGACTTGCACGATCTGTCCGGATGTTGTGCAGGCACTCAACGTGATTTCGCTTCTGAATCCGGGCATTTCGAATCGCGTTGTAGACGGCGCGGCCGCTCCCGATCTTGCTAAAGAATATAATGTGAACGGAGTTCCGGTTGTCTACGCCAACGGAGAGATGCTCCATGTCGGACAAGGCACGTTGGGAGAACTCGTCGGGAAACTTGAATCGAAGTTTGGCAGCACATCCGCCGGAAGCGATTCCGAAGCGGCTCCGCTAGGTTTTGATGCGCTTGTAGTCGGCGGCGGACCTGCCGGAGCAGCCGCATCGGTCTATATGGCCCGCAAGGGAATGAAAGTCGGCGTAGTTGCCGGCCGAATCGGCGGACAGGTGAAAGACACGACCGATATCGAAAATCTAATATCAGTTCCCCTGACGACCGGCACTCAGCTTGCGAGCGATCTGCGTACGCTCATGGACAGCTACGGCATCTCGCTGTTCGACGGAAGGCAGATTAAAGAAGCAAAGCTCGACGGCTTCCCAAAGCGACTCAAGACCGACAGCGGGGAGACATTCGAGGCTCCGGCCGTGATTATCGCCACAGGCGCCTCATGGCGTAAGCTGAACATTCCGGGGGAATCGGAATATATCGGACGCGGAGTGGCATTCTGCACGCATTGCGACGGACCGTTTTTCGCAGGCAAGCGAGTTGCAGTCGTCGGAGGAGGAAACTCCGGAATAGAGGCTGCGATTGATCTGGCCGAAATATGCGAGCATGTCGATGTCTTTGAATTCCTCGACACGTTGAAGGCCGACGAGGTGCTTCAGAAGAAACTTGCGAGCTTCTCCAACGTCAGTATCCATCTGTCGTCAGCGGTGAAAGAGATAAAAGGAAACGGCAGCAATGTGACCGGAATCAGCGTGACCGACCGGACAACGGGCGAATCGAAAGATTATGAGGAGGCCGGAGTGTTCGTACAGATTGGACTGACACCCAACTCCGGGGTTTTCGCCGACCAGCTTGAGACGAACAAAGCGGGAGAAATCGTGACCGATCTCACTTGTCGGACGAAACTTCCGGGAGTGTATGCCGCGGGCGACGTGACCGATGTGCCCTACAAACAGATTGTGATAGCCATGGGAGAAGGAGCGAAGGCCGCTCTCTCCGCATCCGACGACAGGATGCGCGGGGTCACCCCCTCCTGATTCCGACAAAGAATTATAACATAAGAACAGGCTGTCAGACAGATGATGTCTGACAGCCTGTTCTCATGTTATCTCAATAATGCTTTATTATTTCATGGCCAAGGCAGCAATCTGCTCGGGCAACATACCGTTTTCACGGAGCACATCCATTGCCTTGTAACGATCCATAAACTCATTCTTCAAGCCGAGGCATACAACTTCAGGACCTCGCGAGCCGAGATAGGCAGCGACTTTCTGACCGAATCCACCGTTAAGGATACCGTCGTCAACGGTTATCACCATCTTATAGTCGACAAGTTTGTCGAGGGTTTCACGGTCAACATCAGAAAGGATGCGGGGATTAATCACGGTCGGAGTCAGCCCTTTCTCTTTCAGAATCGAGGCAGCCTGCATGGCGTTGGCAAACATTGCGCCTTCGGCGATAATCGCCACATCCGAACCCTCTTCAACCACATCATAACGGAGGAAATCGCGGTTTACGGGACGATCCGAGTGAACCACCTTTCCGCCCGGAGTACGAACCACCACGGGGAAACGCTTTTCATCCACGGCCCAATCGATCATCGCGAGATATTCCTCGGCGTTCGTAGCGGAAACCATCACTATGTTGGGGATATTGGAAACCATGGCGACATCGAAAATACCGAGGTGAGTCACGTCGTTCATTCCGTACACGCCACAATAGAAATCGACCATAGCGACAGGGAGATTATTTACGGCCACATCATGGCTCAGTTGGTCGTAGGCACGCTGAAGGAAGGTCGAAACGAGTCCCACAAGAGGTTTCTGACCGGCCTTTGCCATTCCGGCCGCCATAGTGACGCAATCCTGTTCGGCGATACCGACATCCACGAAGCGTTTGCCTGCCGCCTCACGACGTTCCGGACCGAAAGCGATCGCTCCGGGCGTGCCGGCATTCAACACGGTGATATCCTTGTCGGTCGACATAAGGTTGAGCACGTGGCGGGCGAAAATATCATTGTAGCTCTCACCGGCCTGATGGACGGGAGCGCCCGTGGCCGGATTGAAAGGACCTGCGAAATGGAAAGCCTCCTTATTGCTTTCCGCCACGGGGAGACCCTGCCCTTTCATCGTGTTGAGATGGACCACAACGGCACAGTCGGAGTCTTTCACTTCTCGGAAAGCCTTAATAAGATGACTCAAGTCGTTGCCCTCCTTCACATAAATATATTTATAGCCAAGAGCCTTGAAGATATTGTCGGGGGCTTCGCCGTTTGAATCGCGCAGACGGGCGAGGTGTTCATAAAGAGCACCGTGGTTTTCGGCAATCGACATCTGATTGTCGTTGACCACAAGGATAAAATTCGAACCGAGAGTCGGTGCAAAATTCAGGACCTGCGAAATGGAAAGCCTCCTTATTGCTTTCCGCCACGGGGAGACCCTGCCCTTTCATCGTGTTGAGATGGACCACAACGGCACAGTCGGAGTCTTTCACTTCTCGGAAAGCCTTAATAAGATGACTCAAGTCGTTGCCCTCCTTCACATAAATATATTTATAGCCAAGAGCCTTGAAGATATTGTCGGGGGCTTCGCCGTTTGAATCGCGCAGACGGGCGAGGTGTTCATAAAGAGCACCGTGGTTTTCGGCAATCGACATCTGATTGTCGTTGACCACAAGGATAAAATTCGAACCGAGAGTCGGTGCAAAATTCAGGGCTTCCAGAGCCATGCCTCCGCCTAACGAAGCGTCACCGATAAATGCGATGACATTCTGCTTGCCACCGTTAAGGTCGCGCGCTTTCGCAAGCCCTGTCGCCAGAGCGATAGATGTGGAGGTGTGGCCGATTTCAAAGAGGTCGTATTCGCTCTCGTGAGGCGATGTGAAACCTGTCACTTCATCATAACGGGCCGGATCAATGAAGGCTCCGATACGCCCTGTCAACATCTTATGGACGTAACTCTGATGGGAAACATCGAAGACAATCTCATCTTTGGGAGCATCGAAAACATAATGGAGAGCGACCGTGGCCTCTACGACGCCGAGGTTAGGACCGACATGGCCACCATGGGCCGCAAGTTTATCAATAAGTGCACGTCGGAGTTCTTCGCTGAGGAGCTCAAGCTCAGCGATATTCATACCTTTAATATCCGCCGGCGATTTAATAGCCGACAGATCAATTTTATTTTCCATGATTAATAATATGTTTTTCAGAATTAAAACGCAAGCTCAAAAGAAGTTGTTCATTTCATTACGCAGATGGCGGAGGGCCATCAGGGGGTGATAAAACAACATTCTCGGTCCTACATAGCGCATCATGGCGCGAATGCGCGCCCTATACTCCGGAGCATAACAATGGATCTCACATTTGCGGCAGCTGCTTTTGCTATCCCCTTTCGGACACTTATCCACCCGACCGAAAGCATAATCGCGCAAATCGCGGCAACCGGGGCAGAGCCGATTGCCATTAGAGCCGTGAAGACGGCGACAATAGATTGAAATCATCGTGTCGAGCACACGTTTCTCCTTTTCCTTACGGTCCATACCTTCCTAACGGAAAATCAGAGGACTATATTCTTTGCGGTTACAATCTATTTGATTAAATTTGCAAATAGACCGACAAGCATGTGTTCGAAATTATAAATTCAAAATTTCATCCACATACTTCATTGCTCGATACGACAAATAATATCTAACATTTTCTTACTAACCAAAACATTATGCGAAGATTGCCAATTTATTTTCTAATCGACGTGTCAGAATCGATGGTCGGCACTCCCCTCCGCGAGGTTGAGCAAGGAATGCGGACAATAATTCAGGATCTGCGAGTTGATCCTTACGCGCTCGAAACTGTCTTTGTCTCAATTATTGCTTTTGCGGGAAAGGCCCGGACCC
>CAMWRW010000024.1 GCA_947176755.1 uncultured Porphyromonadaceae bacterium | reverse complement strand
ACGTCGCCATACATCTGCACGAAACGACGGTAGCTATCCCATGCGAAACGGGGATTGCCGCTCTTCTCAGCCATGGTCGCAACCGTTGCATCATTCATACCGAGATTGAGCACGGTATCCATCATACCGGGCATCGATGCGCGAGCGCCGGAACGCACGGAAACGAGAAGGGGATTGGAGGGATCATCGAATTTCTTTCCGGTGAGGTTCTCAACGTGAGCGATTGCCTTTTCAACATCTGCTTTAATGTCGGCAACCACAGCGTCGCGACCCTGCTGGGTATATTCTGTACAAACTTCGGTCGTGATTGTGAATCCGGGAGGAACGGGCATTCCAAGAAGATTCATTTCAGCCAGGTTGGCTCCTTTGCCTCCGAGAAGGTTTCTCATGTCGGCCTTACCTTCGGCCTTACCATCGCCGAACGTATAGATTTTCTTTGCCATAGAGCTTGAAATCTTTTTGAATTATAGTTAACTGTTTGTTTATCTTATATTTAGCATTTAATATTATTAGCCGCAGAACATTATAAAAGGCGTTAGGAGAGGGGGCGAGGCCTCTTTCTGACGGCTCTTGACGGGCAAATCCGCCGAATGCAGGGGCAAATTTAATAAATCTCGGCGAGATTTTGTTAATTTTGCACCTATTATTTCATAGATAAGACCTAAAACAATTATATGGGTAGAAAGAAAAAGCCCCTTCCCGAGCTTAAGGGAATTGAAATTACGGGGGTGGCAGCGGAAGGAAAGTCTATTGCACGGGTATGCCTTGGTGACGATGCGGAGCGACAGCTCGTGCTCTTCGTTCCATACGGCGCACCCGGAGACATTGTCGATGTACAACTTGACCGGAAGAAACATTCGTTTGCCGAAGGACATATCGTCAACTTTGTTAAGCCATCTGAAAACAGATGTGAGCCACGTTGCCGTCACTACACAATTTGCGGTGGATGCAAATGGCAACATCTTCCTTACGAGGAACAACTTAAGTGGAAACAGAAACAAGTGGAGGATGCAATGACCCGCATTGCAAAAGTGGAGATTCCTTCCATCAATCCGATTCTTGGGTCAGAAAACATCTGGGAATACCGAAACAAGATGGAATACACGTTTTCCAACAAGAAGTGGCGCACCTGGGAGGAGATAAAGGCCGGTAAAGAATTTGATGATTCTTCAAATGGTCTTGGCTTTCATATCCCGGGAGCTTTTGACAAGGTATTGCACATTGAGCAATGCGAACTTCAAGATCATCTTGGGGATTCCATCCGCAATTTCGTCTACCAATTCGCTGAGGACAATAACCTGTCATTTTATGACATTAGAAACAATTGCGGACTGCTGCGGACAATGATGATTAGAATTGTCTCGACACGACAAGTAATGGTCTGCATGGTGTTTGGCGAACAGGATAAAGAGAACATCAAACGGGTTATGACCGCTCTGGAGGAAAATTTCCCTCAGATTACGTCTCTCGTCTATGTCGTCAACACGAAGGCTAACGACACAATCTCCGATCAGGAAGTTATTGAATGGAAAGGGAATCCATATATTGAGGAAGAAATGGAAGGCCTGAAGTTCAGAATCAATGCCAAATCCTTTTATCAAACCAATTCTCGGCAGGCCTTTAATTTATATAAGGTGGCAAGAAAATTTGCCGGTCTTGATCCGTCAAACAACGGAGTGAAGGATCGTCCTCTTGTCTATGACCTCTATACAGGCACGGGTACGATTGCGAACTTCGTTGCGCGCCAGGCTCGACAGGTTGTCGGGATAGAATATGTGGAAGAAGCCATTGAAGATGCAAAAATTAATTCGGCAGCCAACGGAATTGAAAACACGCTATTCTATGCCGGCGACATGAAGGATATCCTGACAAGTGAATTTATTGCGCAACATGGGAAGCCTGATGTGATGATTATAGACCCGCCGCGTGCCGGGATGCATGAGGATGTGGTGAACGTAATTCTTGCGGCTTCTCCTGAAGTGCTTGTTTATGTCAGCTGTAATCCGGCAACTCAAGCAAGAGATCTCTCATTGCTTGATGCCAAATACAGGGTTACGGATATCCAACCGGTTGATATGTTCCCTCATACCCATCATGTTGAGAATGTGGTCAGACTTTGTTTGAAAGACTCTGACAAGAATAATCAATCATCAATTTGATCCTTATCATGATAAAAATTCAACAAACGGGAGATTTACCCGTGATTCCAATGCCTGATAATATGCCTGCCACAGCCGAGGGATTCTGGGCAGATCTGAAGGGACTTGGTTTTGACGAGGCGATGACAAAAATTGCCAACGGAGCGGTAAGTTTCGCTTTAAAGCTCATATTGGCAATATTTGTTTTCTATGTAGGGAGGTATATAATCAAGAAACTCTATAATGTTGTTTACCGGATGCTTACGAGCAGACATGTTGAGGCATCTCTGGTGACTTTCAGCCTGTCAATGGTGAGAATCGTGCTCTACTTCATTCTCATCATAACCGTGATTGGCATACTTGGAATAGAGACAAGCAGTTTCCTCGCTTTATTTGCCTCAGCGGGCGTCGCGGTCGGTATGGCGCTCAGCGGAACTTTGCAGAACTTTGCAGGAGGAGTTCTTATCCTCTTATTAAAGCCGTATCGTGTTGGCGATTTCATTGAGGTCCAAGGATTTTCCGGAACAGTAAAATCCATACAACTGTTCAATACGATCATCAACACACCGGATAATAAGGCTATAATCATTCCGAACGGAGCTCTTTCGACTTCATCAATCAACAATTATTCGCTCGAACAATACCGTCGCGTAGATTGGGAGATCAGCCTTGCTTACGGAACAGATGTGGTGAAAGCTAAGGAGGCCATCCTCAATATTATCAAAGAAGACGACCGTGTTGTGAAACAATACATTGAAGACGACATCAAGAAGAGGGCAGAAGAGACAACTAATACTCGACTTGGAATACTTAACACTTCAGATATGCCTGTTGACCTTCCCGGAAAGGCTGACAGGGCACCCTTTGCAGCACTAAAGGAAATGGGGGATTCCGCAATTGTGATCACAGCCCGAGGTTGGACTCACGTATCAAATTATTGGGGACTGTTTTTTGATATTAACGAAAGACTGTATACCCGACTTCCTGAACTCGGCTTCTCCTTCCCGTTCCCTCAGTTGGATGTGCATCTGAACCCGGAAGAATAACGATTAGATTACTAATAAATGCGGCGATCATGAAACTCTAATGACCGCCGCACTAACTTTTTATTGTATTATTCAGTCGATATCCAAGACCCTGAATTCACAGGAAGCCAAATTGAAAAACATTACTTTGTTGAAGAGGCAATCGCCGGAATCTGTCAAATATTTTATACATTCCGCGGCTTGAACCGACGCAACGACACCGGCCGTAGGACCAACAACCCCGGCAATTCCGCAGGGCAGCACTCCGGAGCAGACAGCTCCATCTCCGAAAATCGAAGAGAATCTTACGCATCCCGGTTTCCAGCTCATAACCTGACCTTTGAATCCGCTTACACCGGCTATAACGCACGGAACATCGGAACGGAAACAGTATTCATCAACGATAGCCTTCGTCGAGGGATTGTCGCTTCCATCAACTATAAAGTCGAAATCTCCGAAGTGCGTTTCAGCATAATCTCGGCGAATCAGAGAATTTATGGAATGAACCACAATGTCAGAGTTCAGGGAGCGCATTCTTTCGGCCAATTCAAGAACTTTGCTTTTTCCTGCCAGCTCTTCCGTGAAGAAGAGCTGACGTTGCAAGTTAGAAAGGTCGACCGTGTCAAAGTCTGCGACAGTAATTTCTCCGACTCCTGAGGCAGCCAGATACATCGCGCAGAGAGACCCCAAAGCTCCGGCCCCAATCACGAGCACCTTCGATCCGGCTAATTTCTCAACGCCTTGCCGACCAATTTCTTTTACGGCTTCAAGTCTTGAATATCTGCTGAAATCAACCACAATGCCAGTATTTCTTAACAAGGTCAAGCATTTCCTGACGATTTCCGGCGATTTCCTGACGAAGATTCTTATCCTTGTATGATTTGAGGCGTTTCACAATACCATCTATCATAGCCGGAGAGAATACTTCGTAAAGTTCGAAAACACTGCGATCCGCATCGAGGGCCTTTGCCGACATTGAGCAGCTGTCGGGGAGAGAACTGAGGGATTCAAGTTTGGCCTTGTTCTCGTCGTTATGAATGTTGACACTAACATAGAGCTCATCGGCACGCTTGAGAGCATCGGGATTTTCAAAACCGGAACGGGCTGCGACGATCATGCCTGCGAGCAACTGATAAACGTTAGCCGAGCCGTCGGCACTTCTAAGTTCAACTGTCTGCTTTTCAGGTTTAACTTCAGCGGGAGCCTCAAGCGGGTTGGCAATCGAGCACATATCGCCATCACCGGTCCAACCGAGAGGAACACGAATGAGCACCGAACGGTTACGGTCGCCCCAACAAATAGAAGTCGGAGCTTCCTGATGAGGAACGAGGCGGAAATAACTTGTGGGAACTGTGTTACCCATAGCAGTAAGAGCGCCCGCATGTTCGAGGATTCCGACGATGGCTTTCTTAGCATCATCACTGAGATGCCCATCAGTGATCATCATATTATGGCCGTCCTTCATCAGTTTGAAATGGATATGAAGACCGTTGCCGGCTTTTCCAGCTGTAATCTTTGGCGCGAACGTCACATCATAGCCCTTCTTCATGGCCAGCGTACGGATAATCCATTTAGCTACCATAAGGGTATCGGCAGCTTCGAGAGCCGGCACGGGAAGGAACTCGATTTCGTTCTGCTCATAAATCTGGCCGTTGAGTGTAAAGTTTCCTACCTCGTTATGGCCATATTTTATCTGACCTCCGCAACGAGCTATCATTGCCATACACTCAATCCTAAAATCATTGAATTTTGCAAAAGGAGCAGATTCATGATAACCTTTCTGATCGGTGGCTGCGAAGAGGGTCGGATCATCTGAAATAACATAGTATTCCAGCTCGCCCATCGCGTAAAATTCCATGCCGGTCACCTCCTTGAAACTGGCGGCTGCCTTGCGCAACGCATTTTCGGGAGATGTCGGAAGGGGCTGACCGTTATTGTTAAAGAAAGAGCATAGCATTGTCAGTGTTGGAATCTCAGCGAAGGGATCCACAAATGCGGTGCTGAATCTTGGGATAACATAAAGGTCGCTGTTGCCGGCCTCAATAAAAGGGAAGAGACTCGATCCGTCAACGCGCTCTCCAAAGGTGAGGATTGATTCGAGATATTCTTCAGAATTGATTACAAAATTCAAAGTCTTGAGACGACTGTCGTCGGCCGGATACATGAAGTTGATCATCTGGATGCCGTTTTCTTTAACGAAACGGATGATGTCAGCCTTTGTAAATTCAGAAGATTCTTTCCCAAGAAACTGCACGAGTCGGTTGGGATTTAGAGATAAGTTTGAGTTCATCTGGTTGTTATAGTTAGATTCAAGGTATAGATCCGGACAGCATGCCAGTCGATAAGGCGGAAGGCATTCGAACGGATTTGAGGCAAATTTAAGCAAAAACTATGAACTTGCAAATAAATTCAGACGTTATATTTACGAAAAACACAAGAATTTTTAAAATCAATTTTAGAAAGGAATTTTATGGAAAAGTTCGATGATATTATTCGTTCAGAAAAACCGGTATTAGTTGATTTCTTTGCCACTTGGTGCGGACCTTGTAAAATGATGCACCCGATTCTTGAAGAACTTGCTTCAAAGGTTGGAGAAAAGGCCCGGATTATCAAGATTGATATTGATAAAAATGAGGCATTAGCCGGCGTTTACAATGTCCGTTCGGTTCCGACACTGATGATTTTCCAAAATGGAGAATTGAAATGGCGTCAGTCCGGCGTACAACAGGCCGATGTTCTTGAAAGTGAACTCAGCAAATACTTCTAATGATGCGCAAACCGAGCAATCGGCGCTCCAATATCAATAATATTTAAGCCAAATGTCTGCCGCAGTATCAAAATATCTGCGGCAGACTTTGTTTTGTATTAATTGAAGTTATATATGATATAACCGGTATCTGACCGTTATCTTAAAAACAAATAGAATCAAAATGAAAAGAATACTGCTTTTAGCCATCCTTGTATGTCTGTCGGGGGTCTGTAAGGTGATGGCCGTCTCGTTCAATAACGAGCAGCTAAGATATGTCATTTCTTACAAGTGGGGAGTGATCCACAAGGATGCCGGCGACGCAACCCTGTCGTTGAGAAAGCAAGGAGACAGATATGATGTAATGCTCGCGGCAAAAACCAAACCTTGGGCAGATAAATTCTATATGGTAAGAGACACGCTTATCGCTAAAATCGCAGCCAACAACAGCCTGACTCCGATCTCATATTCCAAAATCACTCATGAAAAAGGGAAATATAACCGTGACGAAATAAAATACACCAAAAGCGGGAACCAAACAACCGGAAAAATCACACTCCATCGCACGTCTGAAGGGAAACCAATTATTAAGGAAAAGACACTCACTGCAACCGGCCCGGTTTACGATATGTTGAGCGTTTTCTATTATTTGAGAGCTCTTGATTATTCAGCTCTAACAAAGAATAAAATATATGTAGCCACCATATTTTCGGGGTCACAATCGGAAAAAATCAGAATCCGTTCGCTTGGACTTGAAACAATTAAGCTCAAGGATGGCAGCAAGCGAGAAGCCTACCACATCAAATTCAATTTCACCCAGGCAGGCGGGAAAAAATCAAGTGATGATATTGACACATGGATCTCGACAGATAGTAACCATATCCCATTATATCTGATCGGGAAACTTCCGATAGGGGAGGTGCGTGCATATTTCGTCGGCAACTAATTTGCAATCCGGTCCGGATAGATTCAGTCAGACCTATCTGAATAATAAACTGATATATCCCGGCGTTAAAGGGATAAATGAAAACAAGAATATTTCCAATTCTGGTTACTTTCCTTCTGACCTTAATCTCCCAAGTATCAAGGGGAGAAAATATCAACATAAGCGGAAAAATAGTTGACGGAGAGGACAAACCCATAGAGTTCGCCACCATCAGAATGGGGGGGACTGCCATCGGGACTAACAGCAATCTTCAAGGAGATTACAGTCTGACAATTGCTGAGCGCGATACAGTGGAGATGATTTATAGTTGCATCGGGTTTAAGACTGTGACACATACGCTTATCAAACCAAAAGGAAGTATCACACTGAATGTGAGGCTATATACAAATGATGTCGATCTAAAAGAACTTGAAGTCATCGGCTATCGCAACAACATCAACGGGATGCAGACATTCGACACGGAGTCGTTCAAACTTTCTCCGGATGTATCGGGAGGTTCTGTCGAAGCGATGATAACGACTATGCCGGGAGTCAATTCCTCGAATGAGATGAGTTCGCAATATTCAGTTCGAGGTGGGACATTCGACGAAAATTCCGTTTACATCAACGGCATAGAAATCTATCGCCCGCAGCTCGTCAGAAGTGGTCAACAGGAAGGATTAAGCGTAATTAATCCGGATATGGTCGGCAACCTGAAATTCTCATCGGGAGGATTTCCGGCACGTTATACGGACAAGATGTCGTCAGCACTTGACATCACCTATCGCGAGCCGGAAGCACTCGAGGCTGCCGTATCAGCCAGCCTTATGGGGGCATCCATCTCATTCGGCCAGAACTCAGGCAAATTTTCCCAACTTCATGGAGCTCGCCTGAAAAAGACCAACTCCCTGCTTTCAAGCATGGACACGCGTGGCGAGTATGATCCGACATATTTCGATTATCAGACAGCCCTCGGATATAAAATCAACGATCGTCTGAATGTCTCATTCCTCGGGAATATCTCGTTGAACCATTATAACTTCAAACCCACAGACAGAGAAACTACATTTGGCACGTCGGAAGACACAAAGAATTTCAAAGTCTATTTTGACGGGGAAGAGAAGGATAAATTCGAGACATACCTCGGGGCTCTCTCCGTGGTCTACAGACACAATAAAGCCACCTCCTTTTCGCTCGGACTGGCCGGATTTATATCAAACGAACTTGTGACCTACGATATATCCGGAGAGTATTGGCTTAATCAGGCCGGAACGGCAGGATCCGAGTCAATAGGCGGGGAACTTGGGGTCGGGAAATATATGGAACATTCTCGAAACCGTCTTCGCACATCAGTGATTCAGGTTTCACTCAATGGCACAACGAAATGGCGTGCGAATAACATTACTTATGGAGTCGGTTACCATCATGAAAATTTCCACGATCGCACTAAGGAATGGGAATGGCGCGATTCCGCGGGATATTCTCTCCCGACATTGCCGGAGGGAGTCCACCTTATATATAACCTTTCATCACGACAGGATATAAAGGTTAACCGATTCCATGCATTTGTCGAGGATGCCGTCAGCTTCAGCAATAATTTCGCATATATGACTCTTAACGGAGGCATCAGGTTCTCCTATAATGACTTCAACAAAGAGTTCCTATTCTCTCCGCGTGTCAATTTCTCTTTCAACCCCATAGAAGCGGGCAACTGGTTCTACCGAATCGGCGCCGGGATGTATTATCAGTCGCCATTCTACAAGGAGTATCGCCAGACGGTTACGGACGCGTTAGGAAATTGCAGCATCACACTTAACCGGAATATAAAGTCTCCTCTAAGCGTTCAGGTCATAGCCGGAGCAGATTTTACGTTTAGAGCGATGAATAGACCGTTTAAATTAACCGGAGAGGTCTATTACAAGCACTTAAGCAACTTAATCTCTTACGAGTATGATAATCTTAAGATCACATATTCCGGTGTGAATGATTCCAAGGGCTACACACTAGGACTCGATATGAAGCTCTTCGGCCAGTTCGTTGAGGGGAGTGATTCATGGATCAGTTTCTCGCTCATGAAGACAGAGCAGACACTTCACGGAAAGAAAGTTCCGCTCCCGAGCGACCAACGCTATTCGGTCAGTGTCTATTTCACTGATTACCTACCGCGCTTCCCACGGCTTAAATTCAGTCTACGAGGAGTGTTTTCGGACGGTCTTACAATGACTGCTCCTCACACATCAAGAACAACCTCTTACTTCCGCGCGCCGGCATATAAGCGACTTGATCTCGGCATAAGTTGGCAATTCATCGGCGCTCCTGATGAGAAAAAACCAACATCTCCATTCTGGAGCAAATTCAAAAGCCTTGTATTGGGAGTTGACGCATTCAATCTCCTTGACATCACAAATATCAGCAGCTATTATTGGGTTACGGATGTCAATAATCTCCAATATGCGGTTCCAAATTATTTGACCCGAAGACAATTCAACATCCGCCTTTCTGCGGAATTCTAACTTAAAAATAAGCCCGATTTTGCTAAATCGGGCTTATTTTTGTAATTTCGCATAACCCAAAGTCAGACGACAGTAAACACCCAAAACAATATGGCTCAGAAACCGAGTATTCCTAAAGGAACGCGAGACTTTTCTCCGGAAGAAACTGCAAAGCGAAACTATATATTCGACACAATTAAAGAGGAATTCCGTAAATTCGGATACAAGCAAATTGAAACTCCGGCAATGGAGAATCTATCAACTCTCATGGGCAAGTATGGAGAAGAGGGAGACAAGTTGCTCTTCAAAATTCTTAACTCGGGGGATTTTCTTAAAGGCGTATCCGATGACGAACTTGACGAACGGAATCCAGTTAAGCTTACATCAAAACTAAGCGAAAAGGGATTGCGTTATGACCTCACTGTCCCATTCGCGAGATATGTCGTTCAACATCGCAACGACATCACAATGCCGTTCAAGAGATTCCAGATTCAGCCCGTATGGAGAGCAGACCGTCCTCAGAAAGGCCGATACAGAGAATTCTATCAATGTGACGCCGATGTGGTTGGCTCGGAATCACTTCTCAATGAGATAGAACTTCTGCAACTCATTGACAGCGTATTCTCCAAACTTGGAATCCGAGTTGCCATAAAGGTAAACAACAGAAAGATCCTCACAGGGATTTCGGAGACAATAGGGGAGGCGGATAAAATCACTGATATTACAGTAGCCATCGATAAAATCGATAAGATAGGCCTGGAGAATGTCAACTTGGAGCTGAGGGAAAAGGGATTGTCTGAACAAGCAATCGAAACACTCCGCCCGATTCTCACTCTTGAAGGAACAAATGAGGAGAAATTATCCGTTATGAAAAAGTTCCTTGCAAACTCAGAGGAAGGTCTTAGAGGCATTGAAGAGATGAGGGAAGTAATTGCCGGCATAGATTCAGTTGGCCACAACTGCGACGTAGAGATTGACATATCTCTCGCCCGCGGACTCAATTACTACACGGGAACAATTCTTGAAGTCAAAGCGCTTGATGCCCAAATAGGAAGCATTTCCGGGGGAGGCCGATATGATAACCTTACCGGTGTGTTCGGTATGCCGGGATTATCAGGGGTCGGAATCTCTTTTGGTGCAGATCGTATCTATGATGTAATGCAGACCCTCGACCTGTTCCCTAAGGCCCTAAGGGCATCTGTAAAAGTAATGTTTGTCAATTTCGGAACTCGCGAAGCGATTGAAAGTCTGAAATATATAAAGGCTTTACGCGAGAACGGAATATCCGCTCAACTTTATCCGGATGCTGTCAAAATGAAAAAGCAGATGGCGCTTGCCGACACAGAGAATATCCCTTATGTAGCATTCGTTGGCGAATCAGAGCTCGGGAAAGATAACTTCACTCTGAAGAATATGTCGGATGGCTCTCAGCAAACGGTGACTATCGATCAAGCAATCAATATCATTTTAAACTGACCATCATGAAATTTCATGACTTTCTTATCCGACAGCCGGGATATCCCGATGAGAACGAGAATGCCGGAAGATATTATGAAATAGCCGAGCGTTTGCTTAATAAGTTTCTCAGCCTTGGGATTTACGAATATTCCGGAAGTCTGTTTGAAAAAATCGCTCTTACTCTCACAGATTATTTACAGGATATCGTAGCCGACGGAGGACTTTGGAGAAGTTTCGTTGATATGAACAGGAAATTGTACGGATGGTCCGTACCATTCCACACCATCTCCGAGGCCTACATTGATTACGAACTAAATCGGGAAGATGTGAGATTTCTTGTCTGGTACATCATCGCGATGCTTGACATTGAGCACCGCGACATATACCCTCATTCATCATCAATTCTTAAAATCGCCGATGCGGCATTCGGGATATTGGATGAGAGTTATGATGATGCACTGATAGCTGAAAATTGGTGTCTGTCGCCGGGATTGGAAATGCATGATCCTGATGATCAGGAGAAAATCATGCGCCTGGCAATGTGGCTCTTTAACAGTTCATATTTACTTACACCGGCTTTTGCACTCGACCTTCATGACATAGTTTTGGAAGTGGCCTCTAATCCCGCAACACAATCCGAGAATAATGAGGAAAAAGCCAATGAGATTCGGAATAGAATGCAAGCAGCGTTCGTAGAGATGCCGACCGGTCCACTTGCTTTATATGCCCTTGAATGGGTCAACCTCATAGTCAGAGGCAAACTTCCGTCTCCACGCCATCAAAGCCCGGAAGCTGTGCATCCTTATTACGAACCATTTGTGGCTGCCACAGACGGCAAGCGCATGAAAATATTCTCCGGTTATGAGGATATGAATCAATTTTTCATTGATAAACTCGGTTGGGAGAAAGGGAAGGAGCACCTGTCGGCAGCCAAGGGAGCAACCGATTACGTTCTTCTTGTCGACAAACATAAGGGAATGCTGATGGCCCGCGATATTGCACGTTGTATAAAGAGTCCTGATAATCCTCTATATGATGCAGAATTCGCCCGGCGTCATACATTTGATTTGCTGACAGTTCGGGGTCTCTGTCCGGCCGACCTATACCATTATATCTCGGAACAGGGATGGTGGAGTCCGGCATCTTTCCCAAATTCGGATGATACCGTCATAGTCGAAGAGAATAGGGATTTTATCGCAAGATGCTATCTTCAACAGTATTATAGAGGAGATTAAATTAAGAGATGAGAAACAAAATCTTAGCAGCCTGCCTGCTTGCCTATTGGGGCTTATCCTGGGGACAAGCAGATTTACAAACAATATCCTCCGATCTCAATAAGAGCGGAGGGGTCTATTTTGCCTATCCGACGGAGAAAGCCGACAATACATCGGCTCCCAAAGGATACAAGCCATTTCATATCAGTCATTATGGTCGTCATGGATCACGCTACCTAATTAGCGATAACGACTACACAAGGGTAGAGAGGCTATTAAAACAGGCACACGAAGCGGAGGCCTTAACGCCTCTTGGAGAAGAAGTCAGGGCCAGACTTGACAGTGTGATGACTGAAACTCAAGGACGTGGTGGAGATCTTTCCCCTCTGGGCAGGCGCCAACACAGAGGCATTGCGAAAAGAATGATAGAGAACTATCCTGAAGTATTCACGGATAACTCTTCCATCACGGCGCGCTCAACATTGGTTCCCCGGTGCATTGTCAGCATGACTTCCTTTTGTGAAAGTCTGAAGGAAGAGAATCCAAAACTCTGGATTGACTTTGAATCCTCCAACAGATATATGCCTTATCTTTGCCACAGCATTGCCGAATCGGATGAATTTAATGGAGATAAGGGATGGTGGAAGGAAGTCTACAGAAAATTTGAGGAAAGGCATACGAATCCTGATCGACTCGTTTCGCAAATTTTCTCAGATCCCGACTTTGTGGACAAATACGTTAATCCACATGAATTCATGTGGAACATGTATTGGTTAGCTTCGGATGCACAGAATACGGAGAAAAAAATCAATTTCTACGACATATTTACGCCTCAGGAACTTTTTGATTTATGGAGGTGTTTCAATGCGAGTTTTTACGCACGCCATTCATCTTATCCTGCAGCAGAAGGGAAACATGTGATGAATGCGGCAAATCTCCTTAACAATATCATCGACACGGCAGATGAAGCAATCGCTTCAGACACTCCGAGCGCAGCACTTCGGTTTGGCCACGATGGAAACATCGTGCCTCTGACTGCACTCATGGGGATTGAAAACTGCGATGCAGAAATAATGGACCCTGAAAAGTTCCACGAGGGATGGAGTGATTTTTATGTCGCTCCAATGGCCGCCAATATCCAATTGATTTTCTTCAGAAATGAAAAGAATCCGGAAGACATCATTGTGAAAGTTCTTCACAATGAAAAAGAACGCCACCTTGCGATTGCGTCAGATATATATCCTTATTATCATTGGAATGATGTTAAGAGATACTTTAAATCAAGAATTGGCTCAGAGAAATGAGTGAAGAATTATTCTTAGCTTCCGACGTAAGGGAGAATGAAATATATGGAGAAGCGTGTGGGGAAGCCCGCACGCTCTGCATTTTTCTTGCAAAATACAGTTCTGTTCTACTTGGCTGCGGGTCAACATGTATCAGACTTGAGAAAAATGTAAAGAGGATTGCGGAGGCCTACGGAATGGAAGCCGAGCTATATATTATGCCTCGTCACATCCAGATATCCGTGTGGGAGAAGTCGCATACAGCCACAGTAACCGTGCTGGAAGCTGTCTCTCCAATAGGTATAAGTTTTGAAGTGAACACCCTCCTCAGTCGATTGAGCTGGGAAATTGCCGATAAAAAGATTTCATTTGGGGAGGCTATTGAAATATTTGAAGGAATCATCTCTTGCCGCAAGCAAAAGAAATTTCTGATAATAATATTAGTCGCACTGGCAAATGCGTCATTTTGCAGATTGTTTGGAGGAGATATTGCGGCCATGATAACGGTTTCGATTTCAACTGCGTTCGGATATCTTCTTAAATTGATACTTCTGAAAATTAACATTGATGTCAGGATGGTTGTATTCTTGTCGGCTTTGCTTTCAGCTCTAATTGCAGGAAGTGCTGTGGAATACTCTATCGGTGGAACTTCAAGGATTGCGTTGGCAACAAGTGTGCTTTATCTTGTGCCGGGTATACCGTTCATCAATTCCTTCAGCGATGTTATTTATCGGCACTATATCTGCGCGTTCGGAAGGTTTTTCGATGCAGTTGTGTTGACCTGTTGCCTTTCGGCGGGTCTTTTCCTGGCAATGAAAATACTTGGAATAAATATGTTCTGATATGATTGGCGATATATTACAAGATGCACTATTCGCGGCCATAGCCGCCATCGGATTCACATCTATCAGCCGACCACCGCGATTGGCATATCTTTTCTGTGGACTAATAGCGGCGGCCGGACATTCCGCGCGATATTTGCTTATGAGCGATACATTCTCCGGGATGCATATTTTGCCGGCTACATTCCTGGCCTCACTCCTTATAGGCTGTCTTTCGGTGTTTCTATCACCCATCGCACGATTTCCGGCTGAAACTTGCCTCTTTCCATCATTACTACCAATGATTCCGGGAATGTATGCCTACAAAGCTTTTGGAGCATTTGTGATGTGTATTATGGCGGAAAGTTCTGCTTCATTTGACTCCGTATTCTTTCTCTTTGCCCATAATGCTTTGATTTGCGGTTCAATTCTATTGGCTATGGTTGTGGGAGCGACTATACCGATCTTCATATTCAGCCATATTTCATTCCAGGCAACACGATAGTAAGATTCTCCTTTTGCTCATGGTTATTATTAAGTTTGTGGTGAACCCCAAATAACCATAAAGGGCTGACTCCTGTAAATGGAATCAACCCTATTTATATTTTGCCTAAAAAATTTTTAGCGGACGGTAATAATTTTATATAGGAACTTACTCCTTCACCTGACTTACCAGTCTCATCTTTTCTTCAAGGAATTTTCGATAAGCCTCCCAGTCGTTGATCTGACGCCGCGCAACACCGGATTCCATGGCTGCTTTGGCGACAGCGGGCGATACCTGATAAAGTAAACGAGGGTCGAATGGTTTTGGCAAAATATAATCCTTCCCAAATTCAAGATGCTTAAGCCCGTAGGCATCCAATACACTTTGCGGTACGGGCTCGTGAGCGAGTTTTGCAATCGCATAAGTTGCGGCCAATTTCATTTCCTCATTAATCGCGGAGGCTCTTGAATCGAGTGCGCCTCGGAAAATATAAGGGAAGCCGAGGACATTGTTCACCTGATTAGGAGTGTCGCTTCGGCCCGTAGCTACGATTATGTCGTCTCTCGTCTTGAGAGCAAGCTCATAGTCAATCTCCGGATTAGGATTGGCCAGAGCAAAGACAATAGGGCGAGGCGCCATTGTCAGCACCATTTCAGGCGTGAGAACATCTGCAACGCTGACTCCAAGGAAAACATCCGCGCCTACGATGGCCTCAGCCAAGGTATGGATGTCTCGCAATGTAGCAAATTCCTTTTTTTGAGGGGTAAGATGTTCTCGGTCGGCGCGAATCACACCCTTCGAATCGCACATTACAATATTCTCAGGCTTCACTCCGAGGCGTTTGTAAAGACGTCCGCAGCTGATTGCAGCTGCTCCGGCTCCATTTATCACAAGTTTAATGTCGCCAATCTTCTTATCCTGCAATTCGAGGGCATTCAATAGGGCAGCCCCTGAAATAATAGCCGTGCCATGTTGATCGTCGTGCATTATAGGGATATTACACTCATCAACAAGGCGCGATTCGATTATGAAACTTTCCGGAGCCTTGATATCTTCAAGATTAATGCCGCCGAAAGTTGGGGAAATAGCCTTAACTATCTCAACAACCTTATCAGGGTCCTCTTCATTTATCTCAATATCAAAAGAGTCGATTCCGGCAAATATCTTGAAAAGCAGAGCTTTACCTTCCATTACAGGTTTGCCGGCAAGAGCTCCGATGTTTCCTAATCCGAGCACAGCCGTGCCATTGGAAATTACCGCAACTAAATTTCCTTTATCAGTATATTTATATGCGTCCTCAGGATTTTTTTGAATTTCCAGACAAGGGAAGGCAACACCGGGTGAGTATGCCAGCGAAAGATCTTTCTGGGTTGTGTAGGACTTGGTCGGTAATACAGCAATTTTTCCGGGAAGAGGGTCCTCGTGGTAAAGAAGCGCCTCTTCTTGAAGCTTGTTTATCATGGTCAAAATCAGTTATTTATTGTAAGACTCGACTCAAACCAAATGTTTGTTAACATAGTCGGCCGATTCCACAAACAAAATTAGTGAATTAATTTATGTTTGCATCTTTTTATTGAGAAAACAACTCGCAATTATTATATGTTTGACAACATACGGAATTTATGGTTTAAGTAATAAAGATCTTGTCGGGTGCGTTCCAATTCTATGGAGGAGATTTTCAGTAGATCGAAAGAATTGATTGAGATACTTGATTCCATGAAAGGGATCAAGTCTGCAGGATTGGCATTAAAATTAAAACCTTCCGAATGTAAAGGATTCTCAATAAGCGAAATCGTGACCCAGATTGAATGTAGGGAAAGAACTCATAAGAAACTGTCGGCATTTCTTGAATCAGGACAATTTCTTTTTCCGGATCTATTAGCTTCCGAGCAAGCCACCGATCAGAAAGTCGCGCTCTACCATGCTTCAAAAATAGGGAGTGGAAAGAGAGTGGCCGATATGACTGCCGGACTTGGGATAGACAGCATGACAATAGCAATGAAGGGGAATCATGTTTCAGCCTGCGAAATGCTGCCGGGCCGGATCGAAGCTCTCCGATATAATTCCTCATCATTGGGTATTAAGAATCTTGCATCATATAAAGGGGATTCTATAGAATGGCTGAAGCAACAACCGAATTCTTCATTAGATTATATATTCATTGATCCGGCCCGGAGGGATGATGCTAATCGGAGAACATACTTTTTATCCGACTGTGTGCCGGATGTGACCCTATTGGCTGACCTTATGCTAAGCAAGGCTTCCACAGTTCTGATAAAGGCCTCGCCGATAATGGATGTTTCCAAAATAGCCCGGGACCTTCCGAATGTGAGCGCTATTGAAGCGATAAGCATAAATAATGAATGTAAGGAAATTCTCATCACTCTCAAAAGGAATGCCGAATCTGAAATAATAAAGCGCGCCATTGAAATAGGAAAAGAGAAGATATCCTTGTGTGATTTAAAAAAACCGGACTTTGAAATCGCGCCTGAAAGTGTATTTGAATCCTCATTTAACAAAGACTTAGTAAGATTAGACAATCCCCCAATCGCTGGGCCGGATGAGATAAAGGCAGGGACGTATTTGTATGAGCCGAATTCAAGCGTGCAAAAACTCAATTTCTCTACTGAACTATGCGCAACCTTTCATGGGCTGAAGAGATTAGCTCCTAACACATCTCTATACTGGAGCAGAGAATATTTCTGCGACTTCCCGGGCAGAAAGCTCCTGATCGAGGAACTCCCGAACCGAAAACGACTCCAACAGCTTGGCGGAAGCCATCTGAATGTAGCCACACGTAATTTCCCGCTACGTCCGGAAGAAATCCGTAAAAAATATAAACTGAAAGAGGGTGAAGATTTATTTCTATATGGAGCAAGGGTAGGAACTGAGTCTCTGACTCAATTTATCATCGCCCGAAAAAAATAACGGTAAGTTGGCCTGAAATTTGCAAAACAACATTATCCGGATTGAAAGCACGACTTATTATTTTGTTAAAATCTTAAAATATCCGTGAATTTTATCTTTAGGTTTTAAAGATTAATAGGTCGTAAATTGTTTGACAGATATGACACATAATAAAGAAAACGTATCGGTTTACGAAGAAATGCGTCAACAGGCTAATCACCTTCTTGACGAGGGAAGAATTAGGGAGACCGCAGCTCTGCTAACAAATTTGGCCGTCTCTCTGAAGACTCCCTATATCCAGTCCATGATTAACAAATCCATGGAGACTTATAAATATATGATGCGATTTTTTCTCAATGGAATATCAGACGAAAATCGAGAAAAAGTCACATCCGACATTATTGAATCTCTCAGGGATGCTGCAAACTTCATCGTGATTGAGTCTCGCGTATCCAACAGCCCGGACCTTTATTCTTCCACCCTGCGTCTTAACAGACTGAATGATCGAAAATTTACTGAGTTGATAGAAGAATTTAAAGAAATAGAGGATGCCTATCAACTATCACTTTATTCACAGTCGGAAGGGAATTATGACGAAGAGCTAAACCGCCGTAGAGATTATGCCCTCGAAGATATATTCAACAGAATGTTGACTTCTGCATTAAGGCCGGAAGATATAACAGAGGCAACCAAATCAGTGAATGAAGGGGGACTGCCTGAGACAGCAAGTAAACTTATCATTTCCGGGCTCACCTTGTCGTTATTGCAAGTATATTCTTATGAAACACTGAAAGCCCTTCTTGATATTTATGAGAAGAACGAGGAGAACAATCCTTTGGCTACGCGAGCTCTCACAGGCATCGTTTTCGGCATTTATATGCACCACGATCGAGTCGTAAAGAACGAGGAGCTTCTTAACAGATTGAGATTGTGGGAAGACTCGGTCTCCACCTATGTGAAACTTAGGGAAACAATTCGAGGCATAGTCGGGGTTCGCGATACAGACAGAATCACGAATAAAATGCAGGAGGAAGTAATTCCGGAACTTATGAAACTCCGGCCCGAACTGCTTAAACGGATGCGGGAAATGAATCCGGAATCAATTCAAGATGCGGAATTCAATCCTGAATGGGAAGAACTTCTATCCCAAAGCGGGCTGTCCAAGAAAATGGAGGAACTTCAGGAAATGCAGAATGACGGCGCCGACATGATGATGGTTGCCTTCTCCTCGCTTAAGCAGTTCCCGTTTTTCAATAAAGCCGTCAATTGGTTTAGATCCTACGAGTCTATCAACTCATATTTTACACTTGATGCCGATCTTTCCCAATTACTGGACCTTCTCACCGGAATCGGAAATCAAATCTGCGACTCCGACAAATATTCTCTGGCGCTTGCACTTCGACAGATGCCAGAACAACAACGAAATCTTGTAGCCAACAATCTTAACGAACAACTCGACCAGTTGAAGGAACAACTGAAAGATCAAGAAATCAGGTATTCAAATCCGGGATTTGCGAACGAACTTTTAAAAGTGCTTCGCGATGAATACCGTTTTTTCAGACTTTTCAGGAACAAAACATTCCTTGCTGATCCATTCTCTTCTCCTTTTGATTTTCGTCAGCTGCCGGTGATAGGGGAAATGATGGCCGATGATGATGTTTTGAAATTGATCGGAGAGTTTTATTTTAAACGAGGATACTATAAGGAGGCACTTCCCGTGCTTGAAGCCTTGGCCGAAAATGAAGAGGCAACGTCGGGTCTTTGGGAGAAAATAGGATTTGCCCGTCAATCGTTGGGTAATTTCGGGGCAGCCCGTGAAGCATATATCCGTGCCGAGCTCTTGAAGGAACCGGGGCCCTGGTTGTTAAAGAAACTTGCAATAGTCAATAAAAGGCTTGGGCATTTTCAAGATTCGGCAGAATATTATGCGCGCCTGCTTGAATCTGAACCGGAAAATGCGGGGATGCTCGCATCTTACGGCCACGTGCTAATGGAACTCAAGCAACATGATGAGGCTCTTAAAGTTTATTATCATGCCAACTATCTGCGTCCGAATGATATTTCCATTTTGAGAGCGATTGCATGGGCGGAACTGCTCCGGAAGAATTTTGATAAGAGCATAGATATCTACAATAAGATTCTTGGCCAAGATCCGGTTGATGCCGACTATTTGAACGCCGGCCATGCTCAAGCCGCCGCAGGGAATTATGCCAAAGCCGTTGATATGTATAGGAAGGCAGCACGTGAAAATGATGAAGAATTCAGAATTGCGTATATGTCGGATCTTTCAACTCTGAAAGATCTCGGACTGTCGCGTCCGACTGCTCTTCTTCTCCTTGATGCAGTCCTTCTTCCTTCGGACGATCAATAAATAAACACTACATCGGACCTTGTCGCCATTGTGCGAACAAGGTCCGACGTGTGTTTAATCCATTCGCTCTTTTCTTGAGGCATCCAGCCTGAGCAGGATGAATAACAGAATTGTGAATCCCCATAAAGAAGAACCTCCGTAACTGAAGAAGGGGAGTGGGATGCCAATCACAGGACAAAGCCCGATGACCATTCCCACATTAATGGCAAGATGAAATATTAAAATCGAAACTACACAATATGCGTAAACTCGCTCAAATGGGGTCCGTTGTCGCTCGGCAACATGGATAAGACGCAGAATCAAACCCAGAAACAGAGCAAGAACAATAGCCGCGCCTACAAATCCCTCTTCCTCACCGATTGTACAGAAAATAAAATCTGTATGTTGTTCAGGCACATATTTCAGTTTTGTCTGCGTTCCGTTAAGGAACCCTTTTCCAATCAGTCCACCGGACCCTATTGCAATCTTGGATTGATTGACATTATAGCCTGCTCCACGAAGATTCTCCTCAATTCCAAGTAGCACCTTGATTCGCATCTGCTGATGAGGCTGCAGAACATTTCCATATACATAATTGACCGAGAATAGAAAAAGAACGGAAACCACCGCAAAGCATATCGTGATTATAAACTTATTGATCTGATGCCTCAACATGAAGAACAGGGTGTAAATTATGCCCGCTGCCAACAAGCCGGTAAAGAACCATGTACCATTCACAGTGATTCCGCAGAGAGAGAGAATCGTAACAATCACACCGGCTCCCACAAATCCATAAGTCACATTTCTGGCAATGATGATATCCTTGCAGTAGAATGCCAGCATGAGGATATAAATAAGAAGGATCACTATGAATACAGAAAATTCTCCTACCGGAATACCCAGCACCAGGGGTTCCGCAAACTTTACGGCAACCACAAAAAAGGTGATCGCACTCAGAACCGCAAACAAGACCAAACCACTCATTCCCTCTCTGTATAAAACAAAAATCAAAGAGATATAGACGAGTGCACTTCCAGTCTCCCTCTGGGCCAAAATTAGAATGACCGGAAGAAAAATAATTATTAATGCCTGGAAATAATTTGTGATCTTCGCATTAAGATTGAAATTATAGGAATCAAAGAGTTTACCGAGAGCCAATGCCGTGGCGAATTTCCCGAACTCAGCAGGTTGCAGGCTGACAGAACCAAATGTTAACCACGAGTGGGAACCTTTGATGTCGGGGGCAATAAAAATCGTTACCAACAAGACAAACAGCACCACCATGTAAATGGGGTAAGCATATATTTTATAGATCCTATAGTCAACAAGCAGAATAACAACGCCAATGAGCAAAGAGAGTCCGATCCACATAATCTGTTTTCCGCTGAATTCCTTCAGATCAAACAGACTGGCATTATCGAAATCATAACTTGCTGCGTATATGCTCACGGCGCCTGCCGCAACCAGGATCAGATAAAGCAGGACGGTGATCCAATCCAAGGATTTAAATACCGATATGCCGGCATCAGTGTTTCTTGACTCCACTTCCTATAATAGTGTTAGAGTTATACATCCTCTCCTCGAGGTATTTTCTGTTGGAAGCGATTTCTCCTTTTAGGTATTTCTCAATGATGAGACTCCCGATTGGCACGCCATAAGTTGCTCCAAAGCCTGCATTTTCCACATAAACAGCCACTGCGATTTTAGGATTATGATAAGGAGCGAACCCGATGAAAGCCGAATGGTCACGACCATGCGGATTTTGGGCTGTACCCGTTTTTCCACATACCTCTATATCAGGAAGATTGGCCAACTTGCAAGTGCCTCCAAGAACTGCCATCCGCATACCCTCGGCAACTGCCTCATAATGCTTCTTATCGATTTTAGGTCTATGTTTTTCTTTATATTTTACATCTATCGCACTATCGGCTATCTCTTTCACAACATGGGGCGTATAAAAATATCCTCTGTTGGCGATGGTCGCACAAAGATTGGCAATTTGAAGGGGAGTGGCCATAATTTCTCCCTGACCTATCGACACGGATATGATAGAATTGGCTGTCCAGTTAGCTCCGCGGAAAGACTCGCTATAAAATTTCGTGTTCGGAATAAATCCGCGTGATTCATGGGGAAGATCAACACCAAGACGATATCCATACCCCATCTGGACCATGTAATCTTTCCATTTCTCAAATTGCACACCCGGTTTAGTTCCCTTCTTGTCAATCATATTTTTAAAGCCCCAGCAGAAATATGCGTTACAACTTGTCTGCAAAGCCGGTTTTAGAGAAATAGGAGAAGCATGGCCATGGCATCCGACACGCAAACCATTGATGTAACCATGATGACAAGGGTACATCGTAGATAAATCAACGATTCCTTCCTGCAGGAAAATCAGACCCTGGGAGGGTTTAAAAGTAGAACCCGGAGGATAAGCTCCCTGTAAGGCTCGATCATACAAAGGTTTGTAAGGGTCGCGGGTGAGCATAGCATAATTCTTGCCGCGTTCCTTCCCAACGAGAAGCGAGGGGTCATAATTGGGGGAAGTGACAAGTGCAAGGATTTCTCCTGTTTCAGGTTCGATAGCTACGATCGCACCAATCTTATTCCGCATCAGTTCCTCGCCATACTTCTGAAGTTCGATATCAATCGAAAGCTTCAAATTGCGTCCGGCAACCGGGAGTTCGTCATGAATGCCATCCTCATATTTCCCTTTTATTCGTCCGAAAGCATCCTTCATCAGAATCTCAACTCCTTTCTGGCCTCTTAGGGCTTTTTCGTAGCTTTTTTCGATTCCGAGGTCGCCGGTATAATCACCACGACGATAATATCTGTCGTTGTCAATATCAGTGGTCGAAACTTCCCGAATATTGCCAAGGATATTGGCTCCGGCATTAAATGTATACTCTCTCGCAGTTCGTTTCTGAATGTAAAAACCGGGGAAAAGGTATAATTTTTCCGACAGTTTTCCATAATCTTCTTGAGAGAGGTGGGAAATAAGTTTTTGAGGGGTATAGGCAGAATATCCCGGATTTTTACGTGGATTCTTCATGTCAGCCCATCTTTCGGCAAGCTGTTCCTTCGTGATTCCCAAAACAGAACAAAGTGTCAGCGTGTCGAATTCTCCCACATCCTTCGGAATGAGCATTACCTCGTAAGCAGGCTTGTTAAAAACAACAAGTTTGTCATTACGGTCATATATCAAACCACGCGAGGGATAGATAACTCTTCTGAAGAACGCGTTGCTTTCCGCACTCTCCTTATATTTCGTATCGCCAATCTGAAGATTGAACAGACGAATAAGATCAATAAGCGTAATGAATCCACCAATGATATATTTACGCTTTTCAAGATTATAATCCTTTCTCACTTCTTGTCACTATTAGACTGTCTACACCGAGAAGAATCATGAATGTAAATACCGCACTTCCGAGCGACATCAGCACGATATCCTTAACATCTGCGAAGTTAAGATATTCAATGACAAAAATTAATAAACTAAAGATGAAAGACATTGAAAACAGATACTTCCCATAAACTCCAAAACCGAGTTCGGATAGGGAAGGAGTGACATTCTTCGTTCGGTCGTCCTTGGGGACATACGCGTAAAGGCAAGGACGTTTTACCATTGCAAGAATCGTGCATGCCAAAGAAAAGACTCCGGGCGAATCGGAAAAAATATCCACGAGCAAACCGGTTAAGAAGCCCCAGGTCAAAAGCCAATTGGTGTTCAAGTCCATCTGGAGACGCACGATTACATAAATACATACAAATGCCGTTGCGATATTGAACAGCATTATATGATTGCATATCAGCACCTGCACAAGAATAAGAAAAAACGTTATCAGCAGATTCTGAAAAAAACTTTTGCTCATTTCCTTATTCTTACTTATTAATGTCGAATGTTGCCAAAGAATCTATTTCCGATTTATAGATATCTTTGATAACCCTGACTGTTGATAATGCCTTGAAATCAGGAAGCAGCTTGACTTTGAAACTAAAGAAGCTGTCGTCGGCACCACGAGTGCGGTTCACTATCACTCCGACAGGAATGCCTTCCGGGAACGCAGTTGAGTATCCGCTGGTTACAATCGTGTCTCCGATGTGATAGATTATATGGCGTGGCATTTCCTCAACATAACCTACCGACGGATCTCCACCTTTCCAGGAGAGAGAGCCGATGAACGGAGTGCCCTTAAGTTTAACAGAGAAATGTTGTGTTTCATTCAGCAGAGAAATGACACGAGCCATGTGATCTCCTGCCACATTCACAATTCCCACAACACCGTTCTGATCCACAACACCCATCCCAGTCCGGATTCCATCAAGTTTTCCGCGATTAATCGTGAAATAATTTCTCGGATTAAGTGTGTTGTTATTAATTACGGCAGCCGATACATATCCATACCTGTCGCCCGCTTCATGATGCAGAGTGTCTGAAACAAGCGCCGCATATTCCGACAACTGGCTTCTCAGATTAAGAACCTCGTTCTGAAGCTCGGCATTGCTTGCCTGAAGACTTTCGTTGATACTTTTCAAATGGAAATAGCCGGTGACTTGAGCCCATGTTCCGAAAATCGTTCCTGTCACGGCATTTGCAGAGGTCAGATAGACAGATTGCCGATAACTGTTATTGCTGATAAGCAACAACAGGCTGACCACTACATAGAACGTGAATACGAACCATTTCGAGTAGCGAATGATGAAACTCAACAGATTTCGCATAAACTCTAAATCAATAGGGAGGCCACGGTCTTAACCGCAGCCTCACATTTATGGCTATAACACTTTGTTATACTGTGGCGTGACCTTTGGAAGTCATGCACTCTGAATGATCTGTTCAAAATTAACGGATCAGGAACGAGAAGCGGTTGATATTTTTCAACGCCACTCCTGTGCCCTTGGCAACTGCATGTAACGGATCCTCGGCAATCTTGAACTCAATGCGGAACTTATCCGTAAAGCGTTTAGCAAGACCTCTAAGAAGAGCACCGCCACCTGCCAGATAAATACCGTTTCGAACGATGTCAGCATAAAGTTCAGGCGGAGTCTGCTCGAGAGCAGCAAGAATTGCATCTTCCATCTTGATTATGGTCTTGTCTATACAATGAGAAATCTCCTCATGCGTTACCGGAACTTCCATTGGAAGAGATGTCATTCTGTTAGGACCACACACAATGAACGGTTCCGGCGGATTCTCGAGCTCTGCCAAAGCAGAGCCTACATTAATCTTGATTTCCTCTGCTTTCGTAACGCCCACCTTAAGGTTATGGACGCGACCCATGTGTTCCTTAATATCAGCCGTCAGGTCATTACCTGCAATTCGGATACTCTTGTTACTTACGATACCGCCAAGAGAAATTACGGCAATTTCGGTGCTACCGCCTCCTATATCAACGATCATGTTGCCATCAGGGGCCTCCACATCAAGACCGATACCGAGGGCAGCAGCCATGGGCTCGTAAATCATATAGACATCTCGACCGCCGGCATGCTCACTTGAATCGCGCACGGCACGAATCTCGACCTCTGTCGAACCGGAAGGAATGCAGACAACCATCCTGAGAGCAGGCGAGAACCATCTCCGTTTTGAGCTGACCATCTTGACCATCCCGCGAATCATCTGCTCCGCAGCGTTGAAGTCGGCGATAACTCCATCGCGCAGCGGACGAATCGTACGGATGCCCGGAGGTTCTTTACCTTCCATTTGATGAGCAACCGATCCTACAGCCAAAAGCTTGTCTGTCTTGTTCTCGATCGCGACAACACTCGGCTGATCAACGACTATTTTGTCATTATGAATGATGATGGAATTGGCAGTTCCCAAGTCCATCGCTATTTCTTGCGTAAAGGAAAAAAGTCCCATCCTTTCTATTATTTACGTGACTATTAATCCGATATAAGTCTATAACTCACATCTTATACAACATTGCTTTTGAAGCAATATTGCCTGTTCCTCAAATCCGATGCAAAGTTAACAAAAAATTCTCAACTTTTATGCCTCATGCTTAATTTCCTTCCTTTTTCAGTTTTCTTTTTTGAATTCCTCCCTAAATATAACTAAATTTGCAATCTATGAGTAATTCTCAGATGTATCTTAAGGGCCGCTCTCTTTTCTTTATGTCAGCGGCTGTATTCATTCTCGCTTTTATTATATTTGGACTCATTTCCGGTATGATCCAAAAGGCCTCTATGCAGGAAGCCAATAGGCTTATATTAATATCGGCTCTTCAGGCAGTTTTGGTGTTCATTCTTCCGTCTCTGTTATGTATGTGGTTCGCCGGTAAAAGTCCGGCAACTACTTGGAATCTGTCGAAGGCTCCATCAATCATATCATTGGTCGGAATAATCGTTGTCCTTGGAGTTGTGACACCCGCTCTGAATTTTATCATCCAATGGAATGATTCAATTGAATTTAGCGGAGCCTTTAAGGAGTTCGGAGATAAGATGAGAATAATGGAAGAGCGGGCTGCTGAGACTACTGACCAAATTCTGAAAGGTGCATCGTTCTCCGGATTAATCATAAGGATTATCGTGATCGGATTGTTGACAGCTATAGGAGAGGAATTCTTTTTCCGAGGGCTACTTCTAAAATACTTTCTTGGATCCGGTCTTAGTCGGAATGTATCCGTGTGGTTATCCGCTATAATATTCAGTCTGGTCCACTTTCAACCTTTCGGTTTTTTCCCAAGGTTATTACTTGGGGCATTTTTCGGTTACTTGTTTGTATGGAGCATGAATCTATGGCTTCCGATATTCGCCCACTTTCTTAATAATACGATAGTGGTGATTTCGGCTTGGGTTGTAGAAAGGGGAATAACCGAATTTAATTATGACCAATGGGGATTGACAGGTAAAGAATCAACTCTCACAATCGCATTCAGCGTTTGCTTGACCGCGCTGTCAGTATATTTCCTGAAACGCCAAATAACATCATACAATGGCAAAAAAAGATAATTCATCTGATTACAGATCTATCATATCTTCTGTTAGAAATCATAATTTTGCGCCCATCTACGTGCTGATGGGGGAGGAAACATATTATATCGACTTAATAGCTGACAATATCGAAGGTTACGCATTAGTCGAGGATGAAAGGGATTTCAATCAACACATCTTTTATGGCAATGACTCGGACATAAAAACAGTTATGGCAGCTGCTCAACAATTTCCGGTAATGTCTGATAAAAAACTGGTGATGCTGAAGGAAGCCCAGACCATGTTCAAAGCTAAAGAAGCAATCGAACAGTTGGCCGCATACGCCAATAATCCGAATCGTTCAACAATTCTTGTAATCATTTACAAGGGAGGAACCCTTAATGCCACTTCAAAGTTCCTTAAGGCCGCCGCCGCCAACGATGGAGTAGTTTTCAACAGTCCGCTCATCCGGGATTACCAATTGGTTGCACATGTTAAGGATTTCTGCAGTTCGAATAAAATCAAAATCGAAGAGAAAGCCCTTTCTTTGATGGTTGATTATATAGGGTTGCCTCTGAGCAAGTTTATCGGAGAACTTAACAAACTGGTTAAAATCAAGACGCTAAATAATTCTGCCAACTCAGTGACAATCAATGCTGAGGATGTGGAACAGAATATAGGAATTTCGAAGGAATTCAATAATTTTGAACTCACTCGCGCACTGTCTGAAAAAAACTATGCGAAGTGTATAAGAATTATTAATTATTTTGAAAAGAATCCCAAATCGAATCCGGGAGTAATGGTCAGTGCTGCGCTTGCCTCATTTTTCTCCAGACTGATTCTCGCTCACTATTCCGACAAATCTGACAGCACCCTTCAGCAGTTAATCGGCTTCAACAGCACTTCCGCAGTCAGGGAACTCAAAATGGCTATGAGTAATTTCACGGCTATGCAGGCTGTGCTTGGACTTCACCATGTGAGAGATTTTGATGCAAAATCAAAAGGGATTGGCAGTCTTCAAAACGAATACCTTCTACTGAAAGAACTAATTTTTAAAGTCTTTACTTCCTAAAACCTAACAATGATACTCTATTTTTCAGGCACGGGCAATTCAAGGTATGTCGCAGAATTGCTCGCACAACAACTCAAGGAAAAAGCGTTTCCTATTTTCGACATTTCACCGGCAAATGTCGAATGGTCTGACATGGGACTGGGAATTGTATGCCCTGTATATTCATGGGGGATTCCACCTCTCGTGCTCAACTATATCAGCTCAATTCCCGTGCAAGCGAACTCAACTCACCAAAGACCAATATGGGTTGTTCTCACATGCGGAGATGAAACGGGAATGGCCCCGGAAATGATAGTGGATGCGTGCGCAAAGACCGGACTTAAACTTCAGGGAATATGGAGTGTGATAATGCCAAATAATTATGTTCTTCTTCCGGGATTTGATGTAGATCCGACAGATGTAGAACAGCAAAAATTATCTCAAGCGCCAACTCGTATCCGCACAATCGCCCAGGCCGTAATTAAAGGAGAGGAAGGGATAGACGTTACGCGAGGTAGCTGGGCATGGATAAAAACCAAACTTGTGTATCCATTATTCAAAAGATGGGGTATGATACCGCGTAAATGGAAATGGACAAAAGAATGTCTGCAATGCGGAAAGTGTGCGAAAGCGTGTCCGATTGGCAATATAGAAATGAGAGGGAATCATCCTCGATGGCATGATAAATGCGTGAGCTGCCTTGCGTGCTATCACAGTTGTCCTGTCCATGCAGTCAGCTATGGCAATATGACATCTTCAAAAGGTCAATATGAATGTAGACTTAAGGCAGTAAACGTAAAGTAGACTCAGAAATTTTTAGATTCATGCGGCCGAGAAATTTGGAGTGTATTATTCAGACAGAATGGGGCCCTCTGTATCTTGCTTCATCTGGTGAATTTTTAACTAAATGCCAATGGGGACGGATAGGGGAGCACACTAATTGGAATTACTCTACAGAGGATAACAGTCATTTAAATGATGTTTTAAAACAAACTATAATAGAGCTAAATCAGTATTTCCAGGGAATTAGGGATGAATTCACGATTCCTCTAAGTCCAAAGGGGACAGCATTCCAAATTCAAGTATGGCAGGCAATAATGAAAATTCCGTATGGAGAGACTCGAACTTATAAGGAAATAGCAGAGGAAATAGGCAATCCCCAAGCTTACCGAGCAGTCGGGACCGCGTGCGGAAACAATCCGATAGCAATTATAATTCCTTGCCACAGAGTGGTTGGAAAGAGCTCTCCTGAAGCCTATTCCGGACCTGCAAATTGCAAGAACTCTCTCCTTGCTATTGAAGAATCAAAAAAATTCCATTAAAAAATTTGGTAGTTAAAGAAAAATCAAGTAATTTTGCAGTGTCAAAAGGGGACGACACCTTTTGACCACGATAAGCGAATCGTGAAATTGCCTTGTGGTGTAATGGTAGCACACCGGATTCTGGTTCCGTTTGTGAGAGTTCG